>NZ_JAMZMM010000725.1 GCF_024178385.1 Limnofasciculus baicalensis BBK-W-15
CCCCACTCCCCCTCGAGCAATTCGGGAACGAATTTCAAATAATTGGGCACTGCGCAACCACTGATGAAATTCATAAAGCAAAGTAGCTTCAGCCTGGACTAATTTCGCGTGCCAATCAATTGGGGGAACACCCAAACTACCAGTTTTAGCCACTCTTCCTCGCAACGCCTGCTTGTAAAAACTGAGATAAACGCTACTCCATTCCTGATACAGAGTACTGAGATTTTCTGGATAAGGTAGGGTTACGGTAAGTTGTTGCCCTTTGCCCCAAGATAGTTCAAATATACAAGTGTTTTCCACTCGCTGAACTTTGAGATAGAATGTATAATTCATCTGAGTGATATGGGTATTAAATATAGTAGTTATGCAAAATATCAATATAGCAAAGTAATATGGAAAATTGCATCCAAATCAAAGGTATTGTCAAACAAGGCTACGGTGTCGCATCAGGTAAATCTAAAGATCCGCGTTTCCCCAATGGCACAATCGCAATGCAAAAGCCTTTTTTCCGCGCGAGAGGTATTGACTTAGATAGATATTTTTCTGGAACAATCAATATTTCTATTGCGCCACATAACTACGAAATCAAAAAAGCAAAATATACATTCAGAAATATTAAATGGGCATCAGGAGAAGCAGCCGAAGACTTCTCATTTTTTGATTGCCGAATTTTACTAAATAGAGGTAAATCCTTTGATGGTTTTATCTATTATCCTCATCCAGAAACTAAGCCAGAGCATTTTCACACTCCTGATACTATTGAGATTATTACGTCCTTTATCAGTAATTTGCAATATGGAGATGATGTGATTATTGAAGTAGATAGCGAACAAATTAATATTGTTAGGCACTGAAGTGCCTACTACAAACATACGATCGATCTAGCATTAATTAATATTTGTTGGAAGTAATCAATCGCAATTATTGTTCGGATCATATCACTATGAAGCGCGAGAAATTCAGCAACTATTTAATATTCGTTCTGGTGCTTCTGGCCCACTATTTGAAAGTTCAGGTGGTGCAGAGTCGGCAACAATTGATATGAATAAGTTTCTGGAGGAAGCACCTGTTGTTAATGGAGGTAATGCTGCGCCGAGTGAGGTAACTGCGCCTCCGGCTGTGAGTGAACCTAGTGCGCCAAATACTGGCGGTAATCCTGTTTGGTAAGTTGAGTAGCGGATGGGGCAGCGGATGGGGTAGCGGATGTAACGGATGTCACTTAGAAGTTGTAACAGTTTCAATA
>NZ_JAMZMM010000295.1 GCF_024178385.1 Limnofasciculus baicalensis BBK-W-15
ATATAATTGTATCGAAAAAGCAACAATGTAAAGATTGTATGAAGATGGATCTTTTTTGAGAAATACCCTTTACATTGGGTAGAAAGCTTCTTCATGAAGCTGGAGTAAAGGTAAAGCAACAATTAGTAAATATACTCATGTTACTTCACCCACTCATTAATAAGCCAAGCCATTACTGCCTTAGACGGGGAAATTCAGCCCAAGTCAGTCAGTGAATTATCGGGCAAGGTGAATGGCACAGGCAGGAAAAAAGTCAAAAACCACTTCTACCAAATGTAAAGGAGAAACTAGGATGAAAAACACATTTTTATCAAAAACAATTTTTAGTCAAGCTACACCAGTTTTAGGAGCAGTGGCGTTAAGTGCGATCGCGCTTGTGGGTATGCCGCAGTCTGCTAAGGCTGCTGATACCTGTGGTCCAGGAAATGATTGGGTGGATAAATGCACCAGTGGGACTGATTGGTTCAATTCCAACGCTTACATTGACTTATGGCTGAATTTTGACCCTCAGACGGGTAACCCCCTTTCAACCCCTTTCGGAACTCAGCTAAAATTCTCAGGTCCAACCCACATCTTTCGAGGAGATCCTGTTGATGCCATTATTGGTCATCCTCTGCTTGGGAATCGGGGTACAATTAATCAGCATCTAGATGTCATCCAAACGGAGATATTTGACCTTCAACTGACTGGTCCAGGCGGTCTAAAGCTGATTGCGGGTGATGGTATTGGCAACCTACAAGATGACCAAGTTCATCCTTCTTTATACTCGCCAGGAGTAATTATTGAGCAGCCAGGTAATTCAGCCCTAGCTGATAGTTTCTTTAATGTCTTCTTTGAACTACAGGGAACGGCGCTTGGTCCATTACGCAATATGAATCCAGCAATATTAACAGCCAATCGTGGACTCGCTGGCATTCCTCCAGATAAATTTACTCACGGTCCTGAGATCAATCCCTGTCCTCCTCAACCTTTCCCCATCGCCTATTGCGGTGGTCCTGTTGATTTATGGGCGGCTGGTGCAGATGGAGAGTTCTGGACTAATGATGATATTAATGTGGGTAGAATACACAGTGAGACTCACGAAATAGCTATCCCTGAACCTTCTACAGCAGCAGCATCCATCTTTGTCGGATTAGCAGCAATGTTTGGATTGAAGAGAAGACAGCAATCTAACAAATCATAAACAATACGATACGCCCTGACTAAATTAGTCAGGGCAGATGGATGACACCATTGTCACCTAGCGGTTGAAACCGCGTCTAGACAAACAAAACCCGCCGTCGCGGGTTCCGAAATTATTGATTTTTCATAAGCCAAATTTCACTTGACAGGCTTACTCATATCAATTCCCAAGAAAATACTGATGGAGTCAGGGATACTCTATGTTTCAATCTTTAACTGAATCAAAAATCAACAGCCCAGACAAGACATCCAAAGTTAATATAATTTCCTGGAAATCTCTCCGTCAGCGTCTCTTCAGTATTTCCCCAGAGGAAGCGACATTTGCTCGACGTGGGTTTCAAGCTAGTAATACTCAAACGCAGGAGAGATTAGAAGAGATTGGTCATACTTTTTTGCAAGGTTACCATGGCGCGATGGCAAACCATCAATCAGAGATACTCGTACCCTACCTAAATACTATTGATACTGAATTGCGCGGGTTTGCTTTTGAGGGTGCGGCGATGGGATTGGCGCTATTAGATATTCTTACCCCTTGGCAGCCAAATCGGATGGAAGTATTTCTGGCAGATGGAGGGTTAGATCATATTTATATGATGTATGTGGGTATGGGTTGGGCACTGGCTCGAATTCCTTTGGGGATTGAGCGATATTTGGCTCGACTTAATCAGTCAAATCCCAAATTTATCGATCCTTTATTGGGTTGGTTGGCGATTGATGGTTATGGATTCCACCAAGGTTATTTTTACGCCCAACGTTATGTAGAAAAGAAGGTATTACCTCAGAGACTTTCTGAATCTGCTTTACGAGTATTCGATCAAGGTTTAGGGCGCAGTCTTTGGTTTGTCTATGGTGCTGATATTACAAGTATTGTCCATAATTTACGATCTTTTCACCCAAGTAGATGGGCTGATCTTTGGAGTGGAATTGGTTTAGCTTGTACCTATGCAGGTGGAGTAGATGCTACTGCTATTCAAGAGTTACAAATAGCAGCGGGAGAGTATCAACCTCATCTGGCTCAGGGAGCAGCTTTCGCAGCAAAGACTCGTCAGAGAGCGGGTAATTTAACTCCTCACACGGAAATAGCAACTCAGATTTTGTGCGGGATGTCTGTGGAGGCAGGGGCTGAAATTACGGATATTTGCTTGGAGAATTTACCTAATCAAGGAGAAATACCTGCTTATGAAGTCTGGCGGCAGCGGATTCAGAGTCGATTTCAATTATTAGGGATTAATCCATGAATATTTTAGTGAAATTCATGCAGCAACAGGGCAAAAAATTACTAGCCATTGTCATAATTTTAGGATTATTTTGCTTTACCCGTCTGCCAGCTTTATCGGCTACGGAAAGAAGTTTTCTTGCCTCTCAGTTTAGCTTCACATCTTCACCATTACCAGAATTAACTGACTATCCCCGTAAATTTGTGCGAGGAGTTAATCCCAGTTTGAAAAATCACGCCGCTTGGATTTCTGCTGTTGGTGCTTCTGTGGCGCTCAACGATTTGGATGGAGATAGTTTACCTAACGATATTTGTTATGTCGATACGCGGACTGATGAAGTAATTGTAGCGCCAGTACCGGGAACAGGAAATCGTTATCAACCTTTTGGATTAGAACCAATAAATTTGCCTTACAATCGCGAAACGATGGCACCGATGGGGTGTTTACCGGGGGATGTAAATGAAGATGGTTTGACGGATGTTTTAGTTTACTACTGGGGACGGACTCCGATCGCGTTTTTGAATGTAGAGACATTCCAGAGAACCTTTCTACAGAGTAACAGCTACATGGAACAAGAGATTACCAATAGTGGCGAAAAATGGTACACCAATGCGGCAACATTTGCTGACTTAGATGGTGATGGACATAACGATTTAATTATTGGTAACTACTTCCAAGATGGGGCGGAAATTCTGAATGTAAATGCTACTAGTGTAGAGTCAATGCAGCATTCCATGACTCGCGCTTATAATGGTGGCAAAAATAGAGTTTTCCGTTGGGTAGCCGCTACTAAAGGAGATGAACCAACTATTAAATATGAGGAAGTTCAAGGGATACTTGATGAAAAAATTGCTCGTGGTTGGACTTTGGCAGTAGGTGCAGCAGATTTGGATGGGGATTTGTTACCGGAAATCTATTTTGCTAATGATTTTGGACCGGATCATCTTCTACATAATCGTTCCCAACCAGGGAAACTACAATTCGCTCTTTTGGAAGGTGAGAAAAAGCTAACTACTCCCAACTCTAAGGTATTGGGTCATGATTCCTTTAAAGGAATGGGTGTGGATTTCGGCGATATTAATCGTGATGGGTTGCTGGATATCTATGTCAGTAATATTGCTGACGAATATGCCCTAGAAGAAAGTCATTTTCTCTTTACAAGTACGGGCGATACTGATATAATGAAACGCGGTATTGCTCCCTACGTTGACCGAAGCGAATCATTAGGATTATCCCGCAGCAGTTGGGGTTGGGAAACCAAGTTTGGCGATTTTAATAACGATGGAGATTTAGAAGCGCTACAGGCAACAGGTTTTGCCAAAGGTGAAATAAATCGTTGGCCTGAGTTACAGGAATTAGCCATGGGGAATGACCAACTTTTAAGCAATCCTAATAGTTGGTTTAGTTTGCAACCAGGTGACGATTTAAGCGGTCATTACCATAACCCATTCTTTGTCCGTGCCTCCAATGGCAGATATTACGATTTAGCCAAAGATTTGGGACTAGATGTACCCCAAGTAACTCGCGGAATTGCCACTGCTGATGTGGATGGGGATGGAGATTTAGATTTTGCGATCGCAAATCAATGGGATAAGTCCTATTTCTATCGCAATGATAATAAAAATTCAGGAGCATTTTTAGAGCTTAGTCTATTACGGGCAACGGATTTTGTAACGGTTTTTTCGGATGGTTTGTCGCTTCCAGGAGAGACTCTGCCTCCCACAAATAAGACATCCGTTACATCCGTTACCCCATCCGTTGCCCCATCTGCCACCACCCCGGCCATTGGCGCTGCGGTAACAGTTCATCTACCCAATGGACGGAATTTGGTAGCACAAGTAGATGGCGGAAATGGACATTCTGGAGCAAGAAGTCCCCAATTACACTTCGGTTTAGGTGAGATAAAAGCGGACAGTCAATTACCTATTGAAGTGGAGTGGCGCGATACAGAGGGACATATCCAGTCAACAAGTTTGTTGTTAGCACCGGGAGTACATACAGTACTTTTGGGTGAGACGGCAAAAGTAGCTTCTAGCGCGGGCTAGGAGATCAGAAAAAAGCCCCCTTTCGGGAGCTTTAGCAAATGTATCTAAGGAGTATTATCTCATGAATTTTTTGAATTCCGCAAAGTTAGCAGTTTTAGGTACAGTGGGGTTGAGTGCGATCGGGTTTTTGGGGGTTGTGAATCCTGCTGAGGCTGCAACTGTTGTAGCAGGTTCTGACTATCTTAGTTCCCCTGCTGGTCTTTCATTTTACGACTTTCCCGGAATTGGCATAGTTAATTTTCAAGGGCTTCCCATCGGACCTGGAGATACCGATACCATTATCAAAAGACAAGACTGTGTATTCTCTGGCTCTTCCTGTCATACTGATATTGAAATGACAGATCTCTCATTAGTAAGTACAGAAGCAATAAACATTGGAGGGTCATTTTTTGACATTTTTGTGAGTCTCACGCCACAAACAACCTCAAACGGAAAAATGTGGATTAACGACGATGGGACTTTTAGCTCTGAGTTGAATGTCCTCTTTGATGTCTCATTTGCTCCCCAAGGAAGTGGAATCGGTTCGGCTTCTTGTATACTCCAAAATTGTTCTTTTGCTGATATTCTGACTGCAAGTGGACAATGGGGTAGTCAACCTCCAGCAGGAGCGGTAATAGTCAAAGGTTTAGTTGGAAACCAGGATGCTAATCTTCACACGAATCTTTCACTTGGGGATAGCGATTTCTTCCTGGCTGGTATAGTCGATCATGACCACAAGACTTTTGCTGGTAAGCATCGGGTAGTGGTGGCAAAAACTCCTGAACCCTCATCTGCCTTAGCCACCATCTTTATTGGACTAGGGGCAATGTTTGGATTGCGGAAAAATCGGAAATCTCAAAAGGATTAAAAACCACAAGCCTCAAACCCGCCAGTGGTTAAAACCACTGTCTAATAGCTTAAGTCGGTTGAAACCGACTGAAAGGCTAATTTTTCAAAAATATTAGCCCTACCCAAGAGGACTAAACAAGAATTTCAGTCCATTTTAATGGACTTGAGCTATTAGACAGGGAATTTATTCCCTGGCGGGATTTATGCCCCGCCGGGATTTATTCCCTCCCATAATTTATGCGCTCACCACATTTATTCCCTCCCAATATTTAAAGCCTACTGAAACCACTAAACAAATGATTCCCAACAACAACTGGTATAAAACAAACCGCCTAGCCGGATTGCGCCGATTCGCAATAGCCATCACCATCCTCAACCTATTAGGACACACAATCTTAGGCTTCGAGCAATCTTGGGCACAACCATTAATCGCCATATTTACCGCCTACACCACAGAACTAATTCTCGAAATAATTGACGCAAAACTCAATCAGCGTCCCCAACAATTTGCAGGCGGAATCCAAAATATCATCGATTTTCTCCTCCCAGCCCATATTACAGCTTTGGCAGTCGCCATGTTGCTCTATGCCAACGATCAACTATTACCTATCGCCTTCGCCACCTCAGTAGCAATTGGTTCAAAAGCCATCTTTCGCGTCCCCGTCGGTAAAGGGAATCGCCACTTCCTCAATCCTTCCAACTTTGGTATTACCTTCACCCTCCTATTATTCCCTTGGGTTGGGATTGCCCCACCTTACCAATTCACTGAAAATCTGGACGGTGCAGCCGATTGGATATTACCAGGAATTATCGTAATTTCGGGTACATTTCTCAATGCCAAATTTACCCAACGCCTACCCCTAATTGCCGCTTGGGTTGGTGGCTTTATTATCCAAGCATTACTCAGAAGTTTCATCTTTGGCACACCAATTATTGCTGGATTAATCCCCATTACCAGCGTCGCATTTGTCCTCTTCACATTCTATATGGTAACAGAT
Source organism: Limnofasciculus baicalensis BBK-W-15 (assembly GCF_024178385.1). GTDB lineage: Bacteria > Cyanobacteriota > Cyanobacteriia > Cyanobacteriales > Coleofasciculaceae > Limnofasciculus > Limnofasciculus baicalensis. Next base: position 6,271 of record NZ_JAMZMM010000295.1, read on the forward strand.
CCAGGCACTACTCCAATTAAACCAAAAGACCAAATAATATTTGGTAGTGCAGTTGCTATTGGATATGGAATTTTAATGTTATCCCATATAGTATTTGGCTTTTTCTTCTCACTCACAGCAGTTTGTCTATTGCGAGGTTTAGTTTTATCTGCCCCAACATTAATTACAAAACTAGCATCCGGACGAGGACAAATATCAATACCTATAACTTTAGGAGAAGTGTAATTAACCAACAAAAGTTAGTAGTAGGCGCTTCCGGACCTAAATAAGCGATAAATCGCTTACTACAAACGAACATAAAAGTTAGTAGTAGGCGCTTCCGGACCTAAATAAGCGATAAATCGCTTACTACGACCTAAATAAGCGATAAATCGCTTACTACGACCTAAATAAGCGATAAATCGCTTACTACGAACGAAGCAAATAAAGACTGAAACGGTTAAATTATAAACTTAATAAAAATAATTACCATCATGAAATCACCAATCGCAATAGTAGGAATGGCATGTCAATACCCAGACGCAAAATCACCCATCGAACTCTGGGAAAACGTCCTCGCCCAACGTCAATCATTCCGACAAATACCCCCACAACGTCTTAATTTAGCCGACTATTTCTCCCCCAACTCTACCACACCAGATCGCACCTATTCTACCCAAGCCTCAGTAATAGAAGGCTACGAGTTTGACAGAATTGCTTTCCGAGTACCCAAAAGCACCTTTGAATCAGCAGACTTAGCACATTGGCTAGCCCTAGATATAGCAGCAAAAGCATTAAGTGATGCAGGTTTTCCTCAAGGAGAAGGCTTACCCCATGATATGACAGGCGTACTCCTAGGAAATACCCTCACAGGTGAATTTTCTAGAGCCAATGTCATGCGATTGCGATGGCCATACATAAAGAGAATTGTCGAAGCAGAATTAATTAAAAAAGATTGGACAGAAGTACAGATTAATAATTTCCTAGCAGACTTAGAAATTCAATACAAATCACCCTTTCCTGAAATTGGCGAAGAAACCTTAGCAGGTGGATTATCTAATACAATTGCTGGTAGAATTTGTAATTATTTCAACCTCAAAGGTGGAGGATATACTTTAGATGGTGCTTGCAGTTCATCACTACTTGCCGTTGCAAATGCCTGTTCTTCCCTAGTAGCAGGCGATTTAGATGTCGCCCTAGCAGGCGGTGTAGACTTAAGTTTAGATCCATTTGAACTAATAGGATTTGCCAAAACAGGCGCATTAGCACCAGAAGAAATGCGAGTTTACGATATCCATTCCGCTGGATTTTTGCCAGGTGAAGGTTGCGGATTTATCGTATTAATGCGCTACGAAGATGCCCTCGCCCAAAATCGGAAAATTTACGCCATAATTCACGGTTGGGGTATTTCCTCTGACGGGAATGGTGGCATCACTCGCCCCGAAGTTGAAGGTCAACTTTTATCCTTAAATCGCGCTTATCGCAAAGCAGGTTTTCCTCCCCATACTGTCGCCTACTTCGAGGGGCATGGTACAGGTACTAATGTAGGAG
>NZ_JAMZMM010000726.1 GCF_024178385.1 Limnofasciculus baicalensis BBK-W-15
AAATATAACTGTCTATAACCAAGGTTCAATCGGTACTTCTTCAAGAAAATGATCGACTTCGCCTGGATTATAGATTTAATATCCTGGGAATTGACTCTCCTCAATCTATCACGACTTGATTAGATTGTTTTTTTGTCTTTTTCCAACTCATTCTATTATCACTTCATTTGTTTTTTGTTGCCCTCAGCCTTATTGCTGAATTTTTCTCAGCCAAATGGCTGATAGCGCGATCGCACACTAATGTGGTATAGCGCAATTTTCAATTGGATGCCAAAATCTTCTAATTTCAGTGGATACACTGAAACAATTGTTCAAAATGAGCAGTTTGCTTTGGTAGCAACCTGATACAACTGCTTCCATCTTGATGAGGAAACTTTCTGGATGGGAATCCCATCTGTTAACTCAACAGATGCCTCAATCTGAGGTGGTAGTCATTTTGTCAAATGTTTGTTACAATCTGTAATATGAAGGGTAACGATTGACTTGTTCATCCGGTACCCAGCCTTAGCCGAACTAAGGCTTCTGTAGCCCGAATGTAAATTCTCTCTAGTTATCTAGGAGTGAAGCATGTCTCAACCGATTGAACTTTCCTTAGAACAACAGTTCAGCATTCGCTCGTTTCAAACTCAGGTTCAGAAAATGAGTCATGAGCAAGCCCAAGACTTCTTGGTGAAGCTATACGAGCAAATGGTGGTACGGGAAACCATGTATAAAGAGTTTCTCAAGCATGAATGGGGGTTAGATTCAAAACCTAAGTTTTAGTCTCGGTAGCCCTCCCGCTCAGTGGGCGACCTCCGTCTCTTGCTCGGTTCCAAGAAGGAAAAGAGCTGGGGATGTTGGGGCGTCAACTTTACGACTATCGAATTATGTAGTTTGTTTTACGCTCAATTTCATTTAAGTATTTTTAAATAGTCTCAGGTTGAAAACCCACTGTCTCTTGACAGGGGAATAATTGATGGGGTAATGATATCAGAAATTATAAAATGTAAAATTATCCCATGATATTTCAGGGGAATAATATATTTTAATGTTATTTTTTTATTTTATAGCTCTAGCGGCAATAGGCTACAGCAATCACCGAATCAGGGATTAACGGATCTAGGACTATCTATCTTCATATCGAAGGAACCCAAGCGTGAGAGAGCGCCGGGGTAATTAGAAGGACTAGACAAACACAATCTAATTATGGCAGATTTTGCTAACTATTGTAAAGTCCCGACACGATCTAAAAATGGGG
>NZ_JAMZMM010000296.1 GCF_024178385.1 Limnofasciculus baicalensis BBK-W-15
TTCCCAAGCTACTCTAAGAGACGGGATTTAGAGAACTTTGGTTTTGCAGTTATGGCAGGACACAGTAAATGGGCAAATATCAAACGCCAAAAAGCTAGAGTTGATGCGGTTAAGGGGAAAACCTTTGCTAAAATCTCGCGGGAGATTATTGTGGCAGCCCGTAGCGGTGCGAGCAGCCCAGAAGGGAATTTCCGGTTGCGTACAGCGATTGAGAATGCTAAGGCGGCGGGAATTCCTAATGATAATATTGAACGCGCGATCGCAAAAGGTGCGGGTAAGTTGGGCGGTGATAGCGATCATCTCGAAGAGATTCGCTATGAAGCCTATGGTCCGGGTGGGGTGGCGATTATCATTGAAGCTCTCACTGACAATCGCAATCGCACCGCTGCTGACTTGCGGGAGGCTTTTACTAAGAAGGGTGGCAATCTTGGTGAAACGGGTTGTGTGAGCTGGATGTTCGAGCAAAAGGGGGTTGTTACGGTTACGGGTAACATTGCTGAAGATTGCCTATTGGAAGCTTCGTTAGAAGGAGGAGCAGAGAATTACGATTTGATCGAAGATGAGGATGGGGAGGTTGCTGTTGTATTTACCGAGGTAAGTAACCTGGAAAACCTCAATCAAACCTTAAAGGAGCGAAAATTTACAGTCCAGAATGCGGAATTACGCTGGATTCCGGCAAATACAGTAGAAGTCACCGATCCAGATTTAGCGCGATCGCTTCTAAAATTGATGGATGCCCTTGAAGACTTAGATGATGTGCAAAATGTTACTGCCAACTTCGAGATGGCAGACGAGTTGATGTCTTTGATTATGACTTGATGGCAAGAGTCATCCCTAGGGCGGATAATGTCCACAATCTCCTGTGGGATTGGATTATCGGTTGTATGATGGACATTGCCCGCCCCATTGTTACTTCTTTAACTGGCAGGCGGGACATCTGTCCTACATTCTATGTTTGAATGAAATTTGCTATTCAAGCACTACGTCTAGACTTTGCCCATACCATCCGCGATCGCACTTGATCGAAAACTGCTATAGTTTCCTCCAGAGGTGTCAGATGAAGCAAAAGCGATTCGGTCAAGATTTGGAATCAGATTTAAAAAAACTTAGAGAAAGAGCAGGACTATCCCAATCAGCACTTGCCAAACTGGTTGGAGTCACTGGTAAGACAGTTAGTAATTGGGAAAGGGGAGTGACTCGTGTGGATCTCTCTTTGTCTCAAGTGAAGGAATTATCTAGTGTTTTAGGAGTGACGCTAGAGGAGTTGACTAATTTTGTTGTATCCATTTCAGTGGATGATTAGTGGGGAGTGGGTTTTTTGGAATGGGGAGTGGGGAGTAAATTTTGTAGGATATTGGTTGTTTCATTATTTTTTAATCAGCCGGAGTTGTCAGGTTTCTGGGTGGGGTTAAAGCTCGGCAATCGCTCAATTATAATTAATCCAAAGACAATTTGTATTTTGGCATGAAATATGGTACAAACTCTATCTAAACCATTAACCCTAGACGAGTTTCTCGATCAAACCGAAACGAAACCTGCTAGCGAGTACATCGACGGTCAAATTATTCAGAAACCTATGCCACAAGGAGAACACAGTGTCATTCAAGGTGAAATGGTGACAACCGCTAATGCGGCGTTGAAGCCGAATAAGATTGCACGAGCATTTCCAGAATTACGTTGTACTTTTGGGGGTCGCTCGATTGTACCAGATGTCTCTGTGTTTTTGTGGGATAGAATCCCTCGGAAAGAAAATGGTGGAGTTGCTAATCGATTTATGCTAGCACCAGATTGGGCGACCGAGATTTTATCGCCAGATCAAAGTCAAACTAAACTGATTAAAAAGCTTTTACACTGTCTGGAAAATGGGACAGAAATGGGGTGGTTAATCGATCCAGAAGAAAAAACTATCTTTGTTTTTCAATCGCAACAACCGCCCGTTGCATTTGACGAACCCGAACAAATAATTTTGGTTCCTTCATTTGCCAGCGAACTTAGATTGTCTGTTGGGGAACTATTTGGCTGGTTGTTGGAGTGAATTGATAAATTTCACGATCGCACTAAAGGATTGATTTCTATATCTGGAGCAATCTCAATTATTGAGAGCAAGGCATTTTGGTTCTGACCTACAAAGGGATGCCTTCCATATTAGACTCAATAGTTGGATGGAAGTCGATCGCTATTCTCTCAATGGTCTAAGTCTGGTTCCTTTAATTCTACAGACATTGTAAGCTGCTACGCATTTAATTTGTATACCCCCACACCCTACACCACACACCCCTTTCAACAAATTTAATATCCAATATTGCAGCAGTAGCCATAACCCGGCAGTGGTTCAAACCACTGCCTAATAGCTTAAGTCAGTTAAAACTGACTGGCATCATAATTTCAGTCCATTAAAATGGACTTGAGCTATTAGCCGTAGAATTAATTCTACGGCTGGTTTTGCCGCTTACTGACAATGGTGCAATTTATGAGTTTTAACGGACTTAAATTAAAATATTCAGTTGGTTAAAATGGACTAAACTCCAGATATTCAGTCGGTTTCAACCGACTTTAGCTATTAGACAGGGATTTTAATCCCTGGCGGGATGGCAACGTAGAGATCAGCTTTTTGAGACTTTTCTCAGTCAAAATCCTCTACCATTCCAGCTATTTATTTTTGGCAGATGCTACTTTGTTTCAATAACAAGCCTACTCCCACCATACTCAAAGCAAATAGCGTAATGGTTTGAGGAATATAAGTTTGGCTGAAATCACTGTAGATTATTTCACCTTCAATCTCCTAATTGTGCTTGTTTCCCAATAGCTGCAAATGTTCCTAATCGGATCATCTACTAATTTAAAGATAATATTTGTATCCTGATGATTGTCATCTACGCTAAATCCGAGCAGGCTGACATCGCAGCGAACAAAATTAGAGAGATGATCAATAAATTTGACTAAGCATAGAAGGATTATGTTTAAAATTGAGGTAATAAATAAACCCCTTCAAGGATGTGAATGAAGGGGTGGTTTGTTATATTTTTTGGAGGAGATTAGTCTATTTTTGTGGTTTCTTTGTCTGGGGATTGGGAGGGTTTTAGTTTGCGTTTGAGGGTTGAGGCTGCGCCGATAGCAGCTACTAGCGATCCTAAGATAGTAGAAGGTTCAGGCACAGGAACACCACAAGTAGTTCTCTCTCCAGATACTGTGCAAAACTGAGCAGGGCTATTTACTTGTTGAACAAAGTCACTTTCACTAATTTGGTTGAAATCAACTAAAGGTTCAAAGGCTAGTCCAAAAAAGTTAAATTCTCGATCAATGGGTGGTGTGGGATTATTTCTTAAATCATGATACAAAGTTACTGTATCTGATGTCACATATAAGTTAAAATTTGTGTTTTCTCTTGGATCTCCAAGATTAATAAGTTGACCAGAATCTACTAGAGGAACTGGTGGACAATCACCATTAGATGAAAGTTCACAAAGAAAACCACTACGCTCTGGGATAATTCTGATTTTGCTAGGATCGTATTTAATCTCAAAACCAATTTCTTCTATGCTAGGAACAGGGGCAGGATCGAGAACTAGACAAGCTGCCTTTAATTGAGGAGGAAGAGGTACTTTCAGACATTCTTTCATTATTTTTGCACTATATTTAGCTCCTCCAAACAAAACGGCAACAGCCGCATCTACTGGTTGAGTATGGCCCCAAATTAGTGTAATAGCTATTAGCGAAGAGCCTAAATAATTTAGTTTCATAGGTTGAAAAAAGGTATAGTTACTGTCCCAGATCAATCTTATACAAGATTAATTTTCCCGGCAAGACCAAAAAAAGCCAAAAAAAAGCCATATAAAGCAATTGTTAATAAATATAAAGTTAAGAGAAAAATAATATAAAGACTGATTTAGCCGCACTAGGCACTATAATGTAATATAAAGGCCGATTTGTCCCAACCTCCAACTTAGCTTATGAACCCATCGGATATTCAATCGCTGGTGTCAACTGTAGATGAGCTGATCTTCTCTCACACTGGAGAACATTTAGACGATCTTCAGCAAGCAATCCTGGAAGGCTCATTATCTCATCAAAAATATGCAGAAATAGCCAAAAATAATCATCGTTCTGAGAAGTATATAAAAGATTCAGCAGGTAAGTTATGGAAAACAATATCAACAGCATTGGGAGAAGAAGTCAGTAAGTCTAATATTAAATCTAGTTTACAAAGGTATTATTATACTAATTTTTCTCATTCTAATGTGGTAAATGGGGTACAAATTAATAGAGGTAATATTTGCGGTAATTTACCAGACAATGAATTAAAACAACCAAAAACTTATCAAGATGCTAAATTAGAAGCAATTTGCGAACTTGTTAAAGAAGGATTGACTGTTGAACAAATTGCTAGAGTGTTAAAACTTCCCTTAGAACTTGTCCAAGAGCAGATTCAGAATTCTGAATAGTAACAGAGATATCCAAAAAAGAAATTATTCCGTAAGGTTTGTTTAGATATTTTGGTGATACAGCGGTTCCCTCTCTTATGAGGTACACTAGCAGAAATTAACAAACCAATTGCTTAAATGTTGAGGATCAATTAAGTGTACCTCATTACTGCGAAAACCGCTGTAGTGAAGCCTGATTCAGGCAACCTGAAGTTCATAATGCAAAACCAGAAGTTCATCTTCTGGCAAAATAGCCATAGCATATTCCCTACCTTGACTATCTGAAAATTCAACTAAATATTTATAGCTATCATTTTTTGAATATACCTCCACCACAGTGCCCACTTGCCCGCTAGGTAAGCTTTCAACAGACACATAATCTGACTCAGCTAAAGTTAATCGTTCCAGGGGAACAGAGTTGAGAATAGCAATAGTATCTAAAAGATTGATGTTTTTCATTCAAAAACTAGCAATAAATTCAGCTTCAGCATCCCTGAGAACCCGAACCTCTGAAAGATCCAGCCTCTGTTTAACTTGCCACAAATCGTAATCTTGCTGCATTCCCAGCCAGACTGTGGGATTGGTGCTGAAGGCTTTGGAAAGGCGCATTGCTATATCGGGTGTGATACTGTAGCATCCCTCTATGATAGCCGAGAGTATTTGATGGGAAACTCCTAGTGCATCGGCTGTCTCAGTTACAGTTAATCCGAGAGGTTCTAGATAAAGTTCTTGAAGTACTTCTCCTGGATGGGGTGGGTTATACATTTCCATAGTTAAACCTCCTTTCATTGTTAATGGTAGTCGAGATAATCTACGTCATAAACATCGCCCTCTTCAATGCGGAAGATAATACGCCAATTACCGCTCACTTTTACTGACCAAAAGCCCTTCAGGTTGCCAGAGAGGGAATGGAGTTCAGATCCAGGAAAGTTCATGTCACTCGCAGTCTTAGCTCTTTTCAGTATACCCAAAATGAGACGCAGCCTCTTAGCTTGCTGTGGTTGAATTTTCGAGGTGTCACTTTTTTCGTAGAACTGTTTTAATCCTTTGTGACGGATCGTTTTGATCATTAAACAAGCCTCTAAATCCTGAATAGTAGCATAACCTAAGTGGCTAGTTATTTGGTCAGAAAATTTAACCAACAGCCCGGTTGATAATCGCCAACTTAGTTGTATCCTAATAGATCGTAGCCAAGTGCCAATGGGAGACAAAAGCCATGCCAGACAACTTGAGAAGCCAAATCGTCACTCAGGGCGTTCAAAGGTCGCCAAATCGTGCCATGCTAAGAGCGGTTGGGTTCGGTGATGATGATTTCACGAAACCGATTGTTGGTGTGGCGAATGGCTACAGTACCATTACCCCCTGCAATTTGGGCTTGAATGAATTAGCGAAACGCGCTGAGGCAGGATTGAAGCAGGCGGGGGCGATGCCCCAAATGTTTGGCACCATTACCATTAGTGATGGTATCTCTATGGGGACGGAAGGGATGAAATATTCCCTGGTATCGCGGGAAGTTATTGCTGATTCCATTGAAACTGTATGTAATGGGCAGAGTATGGATGGGGTAATCGCTATTGGCGGTTGCGATAAGAATATGCCCGGTGCGATGATTGCGATCGCGCGGATAAATATTCCGGCTATTTTTGTTTATGGTGGTACGATTAAGCCGGGAAATTTTAATGGCTGCGATTTGACTGTTGTCAGTGCTTTTGAGGCTGTGGGACAATATAGTGCTGGTAAAATCCCTGAAGAGCAACTTATCGCTGTGGAAAGGAATGCTTGTCCCGGTGCGGGTTCATGTGGTGGTATGTTTACTGCTAATACGATGTCATCGGCTTTTGAAGCGATGGGGATGAGTTTGCCTTATTCTTCGACTATGGCAGCAGAAGATATGGAAAAAGCCGATAGTGCGGAGAAATCTGGCTTTGTTTTGGTGGAAGCGATTAAGAATCAGCTATTGCCCAAGCAAATTTTAACTCGCCAAGCTTTTGAGAATGCGATCGCGGTTATTATGGCAGTGGGTGGTTCGACTAATGCGGTATTACATTTACTGGCAATTTCTAACGCTATCGGCGTTGACTTATCTTTAGATGACTTTGAAACCATTCGCGCCAAGGTTCCAGTATTATGTGACCTGAAACCCAGTGGTAAATATGTCGCCACGGATTTACATAAAGCAGGTGGCATTCCCCAAGTCATGAAAATGCTGTTAGCACATGGTTTAATCCACGGCGATGCTTTAACTATTACCGGAAATACCATTAGTGAAGTCTTAGCCGATATACCGGAAACACCAGGAAAAGACCAAGATGTCATCCGTCCATGGGATAATCCCATGTATGCTCAAGGACACTTAGCAATTTTGCGAGGTAATTTAGCCACAGAAGGGGCAGTAGCTAAGATTACCGGAGTCAAAAACCCCCAAATTACTGGCCCAGCGCGAGTATTCCAATCAGAGGAAGCCTGTCTAGAGGCAGTGTTAGCAGGTAAAATTAAAGCTGGAGATATTATAGTAGTCCGTTACGAAGGACCAAAAGGTGGACCCGGAATGCGAGAAATGCTAGCACCCACATCAGCAATTATTGGTGCAGGCTTAGGCGATTCAGTCGGATTAATCACCGACGGCAGATTTTCCGGTGGCACTTACGGGATGGTAGTCGGACATGTTGCACCAGAAGCAGCAGTAGGCGGTGCGATCGCACTAGTTGAAGAGGGAGATTCTATCACTATAGATGCTCCCGCCCGATTATTGCAGCTCAATATCTCCGATGCGGAATTAGCCCAACGTCGTACTAATTGGCAACCGCCCACACCCCGTTATACCAAAGGTGTTTTGGCTAAATATGCCAAATTAGTTTCTTCCAGTAGTGTTGGCGCGGTGACTGATTTGGATTTGGGGTGAAAAGACTTGGCAATAAATGGGTAACAGATGTGGCAACGGATGGGTAACGGATGTAACGGATGAGTTATCTGAGAAAAGCAAAGCTATCGGGAAAACCAATCACCCATCTGCTGCCAAATCTCCTCCCTCATCACCAATCACCCATCCGCTGCCAAATTCCCTCCCCATAATTGTTAAAATATAATTACGATTTTCCAATAATCGCCACTTTTAAACATAATTTTGGAGCCACAGACGATGACAGAGAGCGCCAGCACTAAAACTAGGGGCACAAAAACCGAAAAGCAACAAACTCCCAACTCAGAGAGTGGGATAACTAAGACACTTAATCTTAGACCATTACCTCAAAATCGTCCCATTGCCACAAATGTCCCCATGGCAAACAGTATTGATGCTCTTCTAGGCTACCTCGATTAAACTCAGATCTATCTTGAAAGAGGGGAGAGGGGAGTGGGGAGTAGGGAGTGAGGAG
>NZ_JAMZMM010000727.1 GCF_024178385.1 Limnofasciculus baicalensis BBK-W-15
TAATAACGCTGCATTTATTGCTCCTGCTAATGGGTTAATTAGTGCATTGTCAATCGGTGATTCTGCAGTTGTTACTGCTCAACATATCATCACGCTTACTGATATGGTAACGCGTGTGGTAAATAACATGGCATTTGCTTCAGCAATTGATACCGGTAATGTGATGATATCTGATTCATCTGATACTGTTACCACATATGTGGGACGTAATATCAACCTTGCCGTAAGCAAAACAACCGACAGTTTATCAATTACTGCTGGCGATAGTATTCATTACATAATTACCATTACCAACAACGGACCTTCTTCTTTAGATTCGAATGAGATTGTTTCAATATTCGAACAACCTGCTGCCGGATTAACACTGGGTGCATTCACTACAACTAATGGTGACTACAATTCAATCAATGGTGAGTTAACCTTGAACAGTGCTTTTGCTTCCGGACAATCTATTGCACTTCAAGTTTCAGCATTGGTGGATGCTACGGTTGTGGATACTGCTATTGCCAATGCCGTGCTTGTTCAATTGCCTTCGGATGTGATTAATACAGGTGATTCTACCGATACACTGTACACTCCAGTTAAACGTTGGATTGATCTTGCCGTTAATAAAACAGCTAACTTGAGCAGTGTGAATGCAGGTGATAGTATCTCATATACAATTACCTTAACCAATAATGGTATCACAACCCTCAATGCAGGTGAAATTGTTTCAATCATTGAACAACCTCAAGCTGGTTTAACAATTGGTTCGTATGCAACAGCTAACGGTACTTACAATAGCTCTAACGGTGACTCAATCCTTGCAGGTGCTTTCGCAAAAGGACAATCAATTACCTTGGATGTAACTGCTCGTGTGGATGCAAACTTTGGAGGCGATTCAATCCGCAATGCAATACTTGTTCACTTACCAAGCGATGTAGTTAATCATGGAGACTCAACAGATGCTGATACAACTCCTGTTGTTCATCCTGTTGTCATTCGCACAATTGATTTAGCAGTTGTAAAAATTACTTCGGTAACTTCAGTAAACGTTGGCGATTCGATTGCTTACACCATCACCGTTACAAACAATGGAACTTCTTCATTGGATAGTGGTGAAGTCATTACCTTCACTGAACAACCTCAAGCTGGTTTAACAATCGGCTCGTATGTTTCGGCAAATGGTACCTATAATAATGGTGCTTTAGCATTAAACAGCTCGTTTGACTCTGCTCAATCCGTTGTATTAAGTG
>NZ_JAMZMM010000297.1 GCF_024178385.1 Limnofasciculus baicalensis BBK-W-15
CTTACCAGCCTAAGTCAACCACTGACTACGTTATTTGAGTCACGACACCCTGGGAGCCGTAGCTAGTCCCATCCTCTGTCGTTTGCAAACAGTTTTAAGGTCACTGAAACAGTGCTGCAAGCCCAACAAGCTCTGATAACATTGGCAAAGCTAACTTTACCCAGCAATGGGCAGGAGACAAACATCTCTCCAACGAGGGGCAACCATACCCCTCCACCCCGAACAGGGGTAGGCGGTTAAAACCGCTACCGCGTGTTCCTCTCCGGTCTCGCATACACGGAGTTTCCCACGACGAAGGTTTTTTATGAGAATTTTGGTTACGGGTGGTGCTGGTTTTATCGGTTCCCATCTGATCGATCGCTTAATGGCAGCCGGAAATGACGTTATTTGTCTGGATAACTTCTATACCGGGCACAAGCGCAATATCCTCAAATGGATGGGTAATCCATACTTTGAAGTGATTCGCCACGATATCACCGAACCGATTCGGTTAGAAGTAGACCAAATTTATCATTTGGCTTGTCCTGCTTCTCCTATACACTATCAATACAATCCTGTCAAGACTATTAAGACGAATGTCATGGGAACCCTAAATATGCTGGGGTTAGCCAAACGGGTGAAGGCAAGATTTTTCCTAGCATCTACGTCTGAAGTTTACGGCGATCCGGAGGTTCATCCTCAGCCGGAAGAGTACAGAGGGAATGTTAATCCGATTGGTCCTCGCTCCTGTTATGACGAAGGCAAGCGAGTAGCAGAAACCCTATCCTTTGATTACAAAATCCAAAATAATGTGGAAATTCGCGTGGCTCGAATTTTTAACACCTATGGACCTCGTATGTTAGAAAATGATGGTCGAGTGGTGAGTAATTTTATCGTCCAAGCTCTCAAAGGTGAATCATTGACGGTATACGGAGATGGTTCGCAAACTCGCAGCTTCTGCTATGTTTCCGATTTAGTAGAGGGATTCATCCGCCTGATGAATGGAGAGCATACCGGACCAATTAATTTGGGTAATCCTGGCGAGTATACAATCTTGCAATTAGCTCAAGCTGTTCAGCAGATGGTGAATCCAGATGCGGAAATTATCTTTAAACCTCTCCCTCAAGACGATCCGCGCCGTCGCCAACCGGATATTACCAAGGCGCGAACTTTCCTGGGCTGGGAACCAACCATTCCTTTGGCAGACGGGTTAAAACTGACTATAGAGGATTTTCGCGATCGCCTCACGCAGTCGTAGGTATTCGCTTCCTTCTGTCAAAAGGCTTATGTATTAACTCAGGGAGTCGCTAACAATCATAAAACAGCAAGATATCCCTGAGTCCTAAATTTTACTAGTGAGGATTTGTCCCATGCGTGTTTGTGTCATCGGTACTGGATATGTTGGTTTAGTAACAGGTGTCTGTCTAGCTCATATCGGACATCATGTTATCTGCATAGATAATAATGAAGAAAAAGTTAAATTAATGAAGGCTGGGCAGTCCCCCATTTACGAACCGGGACTCTCAGAATTGATGCAAGCCTCTCATCAAAGCGGCAATCTGGAGTTTAGTTCAGATTTAGCAGCAGGTGTTGCTCATGGCGAAATTCTGTTTATTGCCGTGGGAACCCCTCCTTTGCCCACAGGTGAAAGCGATACCCGCTACGTGGAAGCAGTCGCCAGGGGTATTGGTAGCCATCTGGATGGCGGTTACAAGGTAATTGTCAATAAGTCAACTGTACCCATCGGTTCCGGTGACTGGGTGCGGATGATTGTACTAGATGGTGTTGCAGAACGTCAAAAATCCCTAGTAACGGCTGAGGGAACTTCTGTTGAACAGGCAACGGCAGCCGCTGAGGTTAAATTTGATGTGGTTAGCAATCCGGAATTTTTGCGGGAAGGTTCGGCGATTTACGATACTTTTAACCCCGATCGCATTGTACTGGGAAGCAATAGCGAAAAAGCGATCGCAATGATGAAGGAACTTTACGATCCCATTGTCCAGCGTCAGGTGGCTGAGGATAAATCATTACCCCTGGTTCCCGTGGTGGTGACGGATATCAGCTCGGCTGAGATGGTAAAATACGCATCTAATTCTTTTTTGGCAACCAAAATTAGCTTTATTAATGAGATTGCTAATATTTGCGATCGCGTTGGGGCAGATGTCACTCAAGTTGCCCGAGGAATTGGTTTAGATTCTCGGATTGGTGGTAAGTTTTTGGAAGCGGGTATTGGTTGGGGAGGCTCATGTTTTCCTAAAGATGTTTCGGCATTAATTCATACGGCGGAAGACTATGGATTTGATGCTCAATTACTCAAAGCAGCAGTGAGTGTTAACCAGCGTCAGCGCTTAATTGCTGTGGAAAAACTCCAGCAAGAGTTGAAAATTCTTAAAGGCAAAACGGTGGGATTGCTCGGTTTAACCTTTAAGCCAGATACTGATGATATGCGGGATGCCCCAGCTCTTAATCTTATCGAACAACTGAGCCGATTGGGAGCTAAAGTTAAAGCTTATGACCCAATTATTTCTGCTAGTGGGATGAGTCATGGCATATCTAATGTGATTGTGGAGAGCGATCCAGAAAGATTGGCTGATGGTTGTGATGCTTTGGTTTTGGTGACAGATTGGGAACAATTCCGGAAGTTAGACTATAGCCAAATGGCAAGTTTAATGAATCATCCTGTTATGATTGACGGGCGGAATTTTCTCGATCGTAAAGTATTAGAAACTGCTGGATTCCGCTATGTAGGTATTGGTCGTTAGTTGTTGGTTATTTGTTGTTAGTTATTTGTTGTTAGTTATTGGTTATTTGTTGTTTGCCACAATGCCAAGAAACCCGGTTTCTCGAAGAAACCGGGTTTCTATATAGCAATCCTAAATGTTAAAACATGCGCAGGCAAGATGCCCTCGCTACGAGGGTTCTGGCTTAGATTTATTTACAACAACAAATAACAAATAACAAACAACAAACTTCCCTTTGTAGATTGCTCCCCCTTCCCTTAAAGGGAAGGGGGCTGGGGGGTTAGGTTTTTCAACTTGTTGAAACTGGCGCAAGTTATTAATTTAAACCAAAAAATAAAACACCCAACCCATTACAGCCCCACCCAAAACCAGGAAAGCAGAATTAATCGAAAAACGAATAGTAAAAATTAGAGCAATTACGGCAATTGAGGAAGCTAACAAATCAATCCTTTCTCCATTAATTAATGTATTTGTTGCTAGATTTAGAGTAACAACAGCCATCAACGCGATTGAACTAACATTCACAGAATCTAAAAAAGCTGATGTCCATTTAGATTCACGTAAGCGAGGAATTAGGGGATTAAGAAGGGCAACAAAGAGAAAAGAAGGTAGAAAAATAGCAATAGTTGCGACAATAGCTCCAGACCAACCCGCAATGAGGTAACCTATAAATGTAGAAGTAGAAAGTACCGGACCTGGTGTAAATTGACCAATTGCGATCGCATCAAGTAATTGTTGTTGAGTTAGCCAACCATTTTCCTGTACTAATCCTCCTTCCAAAAAGGCGACTAAGACATAGCCACTGCCAAATAAAACGCTACCAACTTTCAGAAAAAACCAACCCAGTTGCCATAAAGGTACTGAAGTTGTTGTGACTGTAGTTGCGGCTGAAGCTTTGAGGATAACACCAGTTGATATTCCTGCGATCGCAAAACTTGCTGTTTTGTCTGATGGGGGTTGCTCTCGATTGGATAAACGCAACCAAATCATCCCTAAAATACCACCTAGTAACAGGGATAAAATTTCATTTAGTCCAATTAATAATAAGGCAGCTACTCCCAAACCAACAAGCAGAAGTTTTTGGCTTTTAACCGCTTTCTTGCCCAAACGCCAAACTGCACCTAAAATAACAGCGATAACGGCTGGTTTGATACCATAAATAAATGGTGTAACTTGGGGTAATGTTCCGAATTGGACATAAATCCAGGCAAAAATAGCAGTAATTAAGACAGCAGGTAAAATAAAACAGACTCCGGCGGTAATAAGTCCAAGCCATCCCCCATAACTGTATCCCACATGGATTGCCATTTCAGTAGAATTGGGACCAGGAATAAGATTAGTCGCACCAATCAAATCCAGAAAATGCGATCGCGTTAGCCACCCACGCCGTTTCACCACCTCTTCTTCCATCATAGCGATGTGGGCGGCTGGACCGCCGAAGCCAATCGTACCTAATTTCAAAAATAATGTAGCGATTTCTACAATTTGATGTCGGCTGAAATCTCTTGACATAATCTTTGATTTGTCGGGAGGGGACTGGAATTTTTAAACAGCTTAGACAAATCCATAAACTTAACAGAAAAATTAAGATTTGATTGTACCACGTATTAAATTGGAGTGGGAACACCTTCCAGGGTGACAATCCGCCCAAAAAGTTGATGCCGCTTGGGTTCTAGCAAGGTGAGGTCAAAAAAGATGGAGACTTATTGACAGGTTTGTTGACAGTAGTTGACTGATTGAGAATGATAATCATCAGCCGAGGCAATGGATGGAGTAGGAGTGGCACTCCCATGAAACAGCCCTGTTGCAGGGAAGGGGGCTGGGGGGTTAGGTTTTTCGACTGGTTGAAAGGCGTGCAAGTCATCCTAGTAATTACTCTTTGGTTAAATTATCTTCCCCAGTATGGTAAAAAATAACCACTACTGTTATAATTGCGTTCTTATCATGCCACAATCAGTTCAGATGTACTGATTATAGAGATGCTAAGGAGGCTTGGGTGATTCGGGGAGGAGATCAGTCCACAAGTCAGTTCGGTTATCTCCCGTAGGGTGGGTTATCGAATTCAAGCTAATTGGGGAATGATTATAAGTAGGAGGATTGATGGATAGGACAGGATTATCAGGTCAGGATCGTATTGAACTTTTGTGTCTTTACCAACGTCTAAATTTGTACTAATATGAATGAAAGCAAACTCATACTGACTTTGAGTTAGCTCCCTTTCCCAGTCACGGCCGACTAAGCTGAGGAACGCCGCCAAACCAACGAAGAGAGATTTATCTCAGGAGGTAGCTTAAATTCATAAATATCGTTGGATCTCCTGCCGGATCTAAAAGCGGTAGGTAGTTCGTACATCTATATAAATAAGAGATGTATTTTACAAATTCGCGATAATAACCTCATGGTGAAATATTGCCATTGCTTTTGAGGTAAAAGTCCGCGACAGACTTACTGCTCGTTTACGGAGTCACCAGAGACAGATGCCTACAGCTAAAACCTTAAAAAAGACGACTAAGCCTATCTTCTCTGCGGATATGGTTCGTACCTATCTGCACGAGATTGGTCGCGTACCCCTGCTTACCCACGAGCAAGAAATTGTCTATGGCAAGCAAGTTCAGCAATTGATGACATTCTTGGAAGCAAAAGAAGCCCTGGCCCAAAAGCTAGAGCGGGAACCGACAACCCAAGAATGGGCAGAGGATCTTAATCTGGACGCGCCTACACTAGAAAAAATAATCAGCCAAGGAATGTGGGCCAAGCGCAAAATGATCGAAGCGAACCTGCGCTTGGTGGTGGCTATAGCCAAAAAATACCAGAAGCGGAATATGGAATTTCTGGATTTAATCCAGGAAGGAACCCTCGGCTTAGAAAGAGGAGTTGAGAAATTTGACCCAACACGGGGCTATAAATTTTCCACCTACGCTTACTGGTGGATTCGTCAGGCGATTACTCGTGCGATCGCTCAACAAGCCCGTGCCATTAGATTACCCATTCACATTACCGAAAAACTCAACAAAATTAAGAAGGTTCAACGAGAATTGTCTCAGAAATTGGGGCGAAATCCGACACCTGCTGAGATTGCCAAAGAGTTGGAGTTAGAGCCTGCCCAGATTCGGGAGTATTTGAGCATTGCGCGTCAACCTGTCTCTCTCGACGTGCGGGTAGGGGATAATCAAGACACTGAGCTGTCTGACTTGTTAGAAGATCATGGTCCAACGCCCGTCCATTTTACAACTCAGGAGGCGCTACGCCAAGATTTAGATAATCTTTTAGCAGAATTAAGTCCTCAGCAGCGGGAAGTTTTGGCACTCCGCTTTGGCTTAGAAGATGGGAATGAACTATCTCTGGCAAAAGTAGGTCAACGACTCAACCTGAGTCGGGAACGGGTGCGTCAGTTAGAACACCAAGCATTAGCCCATCTGCGCCGTCGCCATGGCAATGTGCGGGACTATATTATTGCTAGCTAATTCGGGAATGTGGAACTTAATCTTTTGAAACCCTTGTCAGAAAAGTGCCTGAAAACCCCGAAAGAATTGCTAATTGGAAAATTGTTAAGTGGTAGCTATAAATCTGTTGCCACTTATTTTTTTGTCGATATTATTTATTTGAAATATAGCAGTCGCCAAGGCGCTTAGTGCATTTTTGGTCACTTTGTCAGTGTATTTCGACTCTGATCAATGACTTAACCGCCCTGGCAGTTGCTATAGATAGAAAGAGGTGAATAGTTTGAGGGAAACAATGGATATTAATATAGAGGCAACAGACGTAGAAAAAACAACTATCGCCATTCTAGGGGCTGGTGCTTGGGGTTTAGCTTTGACCAATTTAGCCAAACGTAATGGTCATAAAGTGGTACTGTGGTCTCGCAGTGCAGCCCTAAGTCTGGAGGAGGCATTAGCTGATGTTGAGATGGTTGTTTCAGCTATTCCAATGATCGGAGTTACTGCTACAGCCGCTAAAATTAAAGCAATCGGTTTGCCCTCAGATACGATCTTAGTAACCGCCACTAAAGGATTAGATCCAGCTACAACTCGTACTCCCTCTCAAATTTGGCAAGCTAACTTTCCCAATAATCCAATTGTTGTCCTTTCCGGCCCCAATCTCTCTAAAGAAATTGAGCAAGGATTACCTACTGCAACAGTAGTCGCTAGTAGTGACATTAGTGCAGCACAGGCAGTACAGACGGTTTTCTCATCGGATCGCTTCCGTGTTTATACTAACACAGATCCACTGGGTACTGAGTTAGGTGGTACTCTGAAAAATGCGATCGCGATCGCAGTTGGGGTATGTGATGGCTTACAACTCGGTACTAATGCGAAATCGGCTCTAATTACTCGCGCTTTAATAGAAGTTATTCGCATTGGTACTCATTTGGGAGGAAAAACCGAAACCTTTTTTGGTTTATCTGGTTTGGGTGATATGTTAGCTACTTGTAGTAGTATGCTGAGTCGTAATTATCGCGTCGGTTATGGTTTAGCACAGGGCAAATCTTTGGTTGAGGTTTTGGCAGAATTACAGAGTACAGCGGAAGGGGTTAATACTACCAATGTCCTGATTGAGATTGCTAATCGCGAACAGATTTATGTGCCAATTTCCTGGCAAGTTTACCGCCTACTAAACAAGGAAATAACCCCGCAGGAGGCGGTAGAAGCCTTACTGGAACGGGACTTTAAGGCAGAAGATTAAGGTCTATGGGTTAGAGATTAGAGGGAATATTATAGCATTTTCCTAGTTGTTAATTGGGTAATAGCTTTACTCTTAAAATCCTCAAATCCTCAAATCCTGATTATCTAAATAATTTTAGCGAGATCCGATATTTTTCTTTAGTAAAGACTGCCCTCTTTCGCCCATGCGTCGTAGGTGTAATTCAATTTTATGAATTGCTAAGTCTGAGGGAGTAGTTAGCCCATTTTCCCAGCGGCTAATGGTGGGATAGCTAAATCCCAAGACATCGCCAAACTTTTGTTGGGTTAAACCAGTAGTCAGGCGGATTTCGCGAATCAGTTGACCAATTTCAGGTTGTTGAGTGACTAAATCAGTTTTAATTGCCATTTAATGGAAGAGTGTAATAA
>NZ_JAMZMM010000728.1 GCF_024178385.1 Limnofasciculus baicalensis BBK-W-15
CCTCCCCCTTATCCCCCTTCTCCCCTTAGCTCTGTTAATCAAAAACCCAAAATGGAGTAAGACTCTCTGCTGGCTAAGACATCTTTTGCTTGTTGAGGGGTTATATCTTGGGGAGTCGCATCATCTAGATTTGCACCAACACGGGTTTCGACACATAATGATGCGGTGCTGAATCCACCAAAGCGCTTCACTGTACTTGTCCGCATCCGCACATCCGGGCTAACAAAGGAGAAACGTTCTTCAGAACTCATCGTTTCATATTCGGTGAGGAGAATCAGCCCATCCTCATCATCCATTAAATAACGTCCTGCTACGGGGACGATTTCCGCATAGCCTCGCTCTCTGAGTAACCTACCTTGCCTGGGATTCTCCTTATCGGGGACAATCACCATCACGCTCGAACCTTGGTGATTTTCCCCCTCTGTTTTATCCCATGCCATTGTCCCCTGCCACCTAACTAGCGCTCCTCCCGCAGCCAAGCTAGCCTCAACCTCATGTAA
This sequence comes from Limnofasciculus baicalensis BBK-W-15, assembly GCF_024178385.1. Taxonomy (GTDB): domain Bacteria; phylum Cyanobacteriota; class Cyanobacteriia; order Cyanobacteriales; family Coleofasciculaceae; genus Limnofasciculus; species Limnofasciculus baicalensis. The sequence goes on from NZ_JAMZMM010000728.1 coordinate 501, forward strand.
CTGGCAAATTTCAACTACTTGGGGATGCTCTGCTGTTAAGGTTGCTACCTCGATATCCGACTCCCCTGTTTCCGCTCGCTTGAATGCAAGGTGATGGGTTGTCCGTTGCGATCGCCATAAGCCAGCACTAAGCTCAAAAAATTCCATTGCATCCATCTCGTGAGTCTCCTTATAGGGCTGTGTTACAAATTGTCTTTTTTAATACTCCCTCGATTATAAAGTCGGGTTAAACCAGTTAGGAGTACTCACATCTTGCACCATTCTCAAGAATGGGTGGTACAAGATCTCAGCCGACTCTAGTTTATATTACATTTTGTTACTTTTATTACTTATCGCTTGACAAAGTGGACGTTTTATAATTGCAGTGCTAGAGTGGTTCAAAACCCCCAAAGGACAGGGAATAGGGATAAATGGCTTTATTACCCCGTTCAATGGACAAGAGCTAAGGAGTCAATTTATGGACATACCCGTACAACTAACCTTGGAGCAACAATTCAAGATGAAGGTTTACCAAGAGCAGGTAAAGGCTCTCAGTCAGGAAGAGGCTCAACAATATCTACTGGAAGTGATGCGGCAGATGATGGTAAAAGAAAATCTATTTAAACATCTGCTTAAAAATGCCTAAGCAGGTATCGATTTTTGCCAAAGGCTGGTTCGAGGGGTACGAGATTTCGTGCCCCTACTTTATATTTATATAGTTAAAAACAGGGGACAAGGGGAGCAGGGGAGCAG
>NZ_JAMZMM010000298.1:0-2429 GCF_024178385.1 Limnofasciculus baicalensis BBK-W-15
CCACGCCAACCCGAAGCGGGTATGGACGTGGGGATTCCCGCCTGTCTAGCTAAAACGATACGAAAACTTTTCAAGCTTCTATTAGACCACTACCTGCAATATATAGCAGTAGCCCGTGTTAGGACAATGGGATGGCAGTCAATTGTTAAAATTTTCTGAATGAGAATGTCCTAACCTCTCTCCTCAATCAGAATTTACAGGATTTTTAGACTAAACTGTATTCTGAGCTACAATAGTAGTAGGTTAACTCGTCGATCGGCAGTCTGGCAATCCCTTGGAACTCCAGATTAGAATATTGCATCAATTATTACAGGTAAGAACCAGAAGTTGATCGTTGTTTCCCATCACAGACTGGTTCATTGGTTCACGCCCAATGAGAATGGAAGGTAGTAGGCTGTTGAATTATAAGAGCCTACTGGTTAGCATTGGACGTTGAATCCATTCAAAAGCATGAGATTCAGGTAGGTGACATTATCAATAAATCGTCAACAATCAATTGGGCTTCTCCAGAGGGTATATTTGCCAACCTGTATTAAAATTTTTTAGCCCCTGAGAGGATAAAGGTAGATTCTAAATGAACAAGATTATTCAAAAAATTGCTGTTGCTACTGCTGGTATGGCGGTACTATGTCTTGAAAATTTCCCGCTAACTGTATTAGCACAATCGATTGTTCCTGCTAATGACGGCACGAATACGATTGTACAGCCCAATGGCTCTCGCTTTGACATCACTGGCGGTCAAACTTCGGCGGATGGAGCAAATCTTTTTCACAGTTTGTCTCAATTTGGTTTGGATGCCAATCAAATCGCCAACTTCATTTCTACTCCCAGCATTCAGAATATTCTCTCCCGCGTTACTGGTGGTAATCCTTCAGTTATTAATGGTTTGATTCAGGTGACGGGGGGAAATGCTAATCTATTTTTAATGAATCCAGCAGGTGTTCTATTTGGTGCTAATGCTAGTCTAAACGTTCCCGCTTCCTTTACTGCTACGACTGCTACTAATATTGGAATTGGTAATGGTTATTTTAATGCTAGTGGAGTAAATAATTATGCCTCCCTAATGGGAACACCCAGTAGCTTGAGTTTTGCCACATCTCAGACACCGGGGGCAATTATTAATGGTGGTAATTTGGCTGTGGGAGAAGGTGCTAACTTAACTTTAGTTGGCGGTACTGTTGTTAGTATTGGTAATTTATCTGCACCAGGCGGACAAATTGTAGTAGAAACTGTTCCCGATCAAAGTATGGTGCGGATTAGTCAACCTGGACACTTGTTGAGTTTGGAAATATCTACACCAACATCTTCTATTACTCCTCTATCTCTACCAGAGTTATTGACTGGAAGTAGTTCAGTCTCTGGGATTGGGGTAAATAGTTTTGGACAGGTGGAATTAACTGGGGCTGGGATTCCAATTGAGAACGGAGATGTTGCAGTTAAAAGTGCTATATCTCATACCGCTACACTATCAGCTCAACATAATCTTACATTAGTAGAAAGCCAACTGGAAACGACTGGTGACTTGAATCTTCTGGCACAAGATACTGTAAGGATTAGAGATAGTGTAACTAATTCTTTTTTGGCTCAAGCTGGTGGCAATCTATATATTAGAGGCAACCTTGGTATTGATATTTTGGCTTTAAATCATCCAGTGACACCCTTTCAAAGTGGTGGGGATCTGAGTTTAGTCAGTGATGGAATTATTTCTGGTGATGCTCATTTTGCTAGCGGGAGACAATTCTCCATTCTGAATTTAGCGGGGAATCCCGGTATATTTATTAGTCTTTACGATCCTATTATTAGTGCTAATGGAGATGTGACGTTTGGCGATTATATTGGTGTGGCACTGAAGGTGGAATCAACTGGAAGTATTAGTGCTGGAAATATTACAATTACAGGGCCAGATACTAGTCTTTCCGGATCAGATCCAGATATTGCAATTTTGACTAGTAGTCCATCAATAATTTTGCGTGCTGGTTTGACTTCATTAGTAAATTCTCCGAATGTTCCGACTACAAAAGAGGGGACAAATTTTACTTCATCTACTCCTTCTACAGTCGGGAGTATAACTGTAACGAGTATAGACACTTCTGCTAAGAATAAAGAAACTGCTGGTACTGTCATATTGTCGTCTGCTAATGGCAATATTACCTCTGGGACAATAACTGCTAATATTCCTAATAAAGGAACGGCTGGCGATGTAACTTTGACAGCTTTAGGCAGTATTACTTATGGAGAGATAAATGCAAAATCTAGGAGTAATTCAGAGAAAGGTACTCCAGGACAAATTACTATAACAGCAGGCTCTAACCCTTCCCAATCTTACACAGGTTTTGCAGCAGGAAATACGATAGGAACTACTATCAATCCTCCTCCAGGTACTAATCCAGGTACAACTCCGGGTACTAATCCAGGTACTAATCCAGGTA
>NZ_JAMZMM010000298.1:2529-7764 GCF_024178385.1 Limnofasciculus baicalensis BBK-W-15
CTAATCCGGGTACAACTCCGGGTACAACTCCAGGTACTAATCCGGGTACAACTCCGGGTACAACTCCAGGTACTAATCCGGGTACAACTCCAGGTACTAATCCGGGTACTAATCCAGCAACAAATCCGAGTGTAAATCCAGCAACAAATTCGGGTACAAATCCCGGTACAAATCCCAGCGCAACTGTCAGTAATACAACTGTAGACAATAACTCCAGCAACAATATAAATAGTGACAACCAACCTATCCTAATTAATGAACTATTCGATCAAAACTCCTCCTCCACTTTGGATCAGCCTAACTCAGTGGATAGCTCTGAAAAGCTATTCACGCAAAAATTTCAGCAATATTTGGGGATTTCTACTGATGCTCCTGTGAAAACTATCGCCCAAACCCGGAATCTTATTCAAGAAATTGAGGAAGCAACTGGCATTAAACCAGCAATAATGTATGTAAGTTTTATCCCTCAAAAACTGGTAACAGGGAGATCTATAGATCGATTATCCTCAGATAATAGCTCCGGAATTACCGTGCCAACTGCTCAAGATCAATTGGAATTAGTCTTGATAACATCAAAGGGTGCAGTAATTCGCAAGCGGATAGAGGGAGCTACTCGTGAGAAAGTTATCGCAGTTGCCAATAATTTTCGTTCTCAAGTTACCAACTTACGCTCTCAGGAGGGAGATTATTTAGCACCAGCAAAACAACTTTATGATTGGATGGTAGCGCCTCTGGAAGCTGATTTCAAAGCACAAGGTATCCAGAATTTAAGCTTTATTGTGGATACTGGTTTGCGCTCCATTCCATTTGCGGCTCTCCATGATGGGAAACAGTTTCTAATAGAGAAATATAGTATTGGCTTGATGCCTAGTCTCAGCTTGACTGATACTCGCTATAAACCGATCAAAAATTTAGAGGTTTTAGCAATGGGAGCAGCTAGTTTTACAGATCAAAAGCCTTTGCCAGCAGTACCTGTTGAGTTATTAGCAATCACGCCATCTCTTTGGCAAGGCAAGTCTTTTCTTAATGATGGGTTTACCCTAGAAAATTTGAAAAATCAGCGAAAAGATGAGCCTTTTGGGATTATTCACCTTGCCACTCATGCTAATTTTCAGCCTGGAGAAGTCAGTAACTCTTATATTCAACTTTGGAATAGTAAATTGAAGATGAATCAATTGTCATCTCTGGGATGGAATAACCCTCCTGTAGAATTATTAGTATTAAGTGCTTGTCGCACGGCTTTAGGAAATGAAGAAGCGGAGTTAGGTTTTGCTGGATTAGCGGTGCAAGCTGGTGTGAAATCGGCTTTGGGCAGTTTGTGGTATGTTAGCGATCGCGGTACGTTGGGATTAATGACAGAATTCTATCAGCAGCTCAAACAAACATCTACGAAGTCGGAAGCTTTAAGGCAAACACAGTTAGCTATGTTGCAGGGTAAAGTGTATGTTTCTGGTGGAAATTTGGTTGCAGATAGCGATTTAGTACCTTTACCACCTGAATTGGTTAGATTAGGAGATCAAACTTTTAAACATCCCTATTTTTGGTCCGCTTTTACAATGATTGGGAATCCTTGGTAGGGAATGGGGAATGGGGAGCAGTAAGAGATGGTAAATTATTGGCAACAGGGAGTTCGATAGATTCTCTATTTAACCAAATAAATGAGACAAATAATGTATTCTTTACAGTAATTTATTAATGACGCTACTATTATTTTCTGACGGCGAATCCTGTTATACTGAGTCTTAAATTCGGCAACGGTAGATTTCATTTCTTCGGATGCTGGTAGAGGATTTTCCCATAAATTTTCCGCTCTTACTTCCCCTATTTCCCTTGTTTCCTTTGAAAATTCGGGTTCCCCTCTAACAACTGCACCTTCTGGCACAAGTCGGGGTTGGCGCTGTAGAAATAAGACTATCAGCACAATTTGTAACAAAATTACCACCACTAAAAGCAGGGGTTCTATCTTTGACAATAAGAATTCCATTTTTAATAGTATGACTCGGAGAAGGCTTTTGTCAGCTTATGGGCAGGTGGACTCCTATCTTATGGCATAAATAGGATTTACGCAGTGACTCTACATATAGTGGCAATGGTGCGTTAGCAGAGCATAACGCACCCTACAGATAAATGCTAAATGCGTTGCGTAAGTCCTGATTAAAATTATAATAATGTCTATGGATTCAATCCTACCGCTCCTTGAAAATTAGCCTCACTCAAATTAGCCCCATTAAAATTAACATCGGCTAAAGCTGCAAGCTGAAAATCTGCCTGACTCAAGTTAGCATAACTGAGATTAGCACCTGTCAAATTTGCTTCTCTGAAATCGCACTTCTTTAAGTTTGTATAGGTTAAATTCGCTCCCGTTAACTGGGCGCTAATTAAACTAGCACCTTCCAGTGTTGCCCCAACTAAACTTGCACCTGTTAAGTCAGCGCCCCGAAGTCGAGAATCTTTCAAATCTACCCCATTTAAGTTAGCCTTACTTAGGTTAGCATTGTAGAGATAAGCAAACTGAAGAATAGCACCATTTAAGTTAGCATTTGTCAGGTTTGCGATCGCAAATTTTCCATTCGTCAAGTCAGCATTTTCCAAATTCGCCCCTGTGAGATTAGCCCGGTTAAAGCCTGCTCCCTTCAAAACTGAACCTTTGAGATTAGCACCACTCAAATCCGCAATCTGTAAATTAGCCGCAATTAGCACTGTATTTTCCAGATTTGCCCCTTTGAGAATTGCACCACTGAGATTGGCATTGGCTAAATAAGCCTGACTTAAATCTACATTACTAAAATTAGCACCATCACCATTAATTTTATCCAAGTTTGCACCGTTCATTTTCGCGCCTGTTAGGTTAGCTGTGCTAATATCAGCTATCTCCATTTTCGCTGTTTTTAAATTAGCTCCAGATAAATTAGCTCCTGATAGTTTTGTGGCAGTCAGGTTAGCTCCTTCTAAATTAGTTTTTACCAGGTTAGCATAATTTAATTGGGCACTATTTAGCTCCGCATTAGATAAATCAGCTTCCTGAAGATTGGCATTTAATAACTTGGCAACGACTATTTTATTATTCTGTTGTATTGCGCCCAGTTTTGCTTGTTTTAAATTTGCTCCTGTGAGATTAGCGCCAGATAGCTCTACGCCTCTTAATTCTGCACCACTGAGATTAGCACGGGTGAGGTTAACATTATTGAGTTTAGCGTTATTGAGATTAGCTCCACTTAAGTCTGCCTCTTGAAGATTGGCAGTAATTAGGTTAGCATCGGTTAGATCGCATCCAGGGCAAGCATTTGTTGTTTTTAATTGTTCTAGATGTTGAGGGTTCGCTCCATAAGCTACCACTGGGGTAATTAAAATAGGAATTGTCAAGATTAGAATTAATTGTGGATTAAAGTAGTTTTTCATTGATTTTACAGTTTGTCTGTCATTGTATAGGTGAATTATTCTATCTGATTTAATTCTAAACTTTTTTAACTGCGATCGCTAATTTTACCCCTGCCACCTGACGCAAGCGATCCATAACACTTACCACTTTACCATGAGTTACTTCTTCATCAGCATTAATCACTACTAATGTTTGAGATTTTGAGCCAACTAACGATTGCACTGCACCTTCCAAATCCTGTAATGGAATCGGCTGACGGTTGAGGAAAATATCACCATTTATATCAATTGTGACATTAATATCTTCTGGTAGCTGACTTTCTGCTGTGGTAGCGCTAGGTAAATTTACAGGTAGCCCTTCTGAATGGGTTAAGTAAAGAGTTGACATAATAAAAAATGCCAGAATCGCGAAAATTACATCAATCATCGGTACGATGTTGATTTGGAGTGGAGTTTCTGAGTCATCGTCTGGAATCTGCATAAGTAATGTGAGTGGGGAATGGGGAATTTTACTACTGGCGGTTTTTGTCAATGGTGCAAGTTATCAATTCAACCAGATATAATTATTCAAATTGCCAATAACTTAAAGATGACCGTAATTTTTCTAATCCTAACCGAATCCGAGTTTTAACCGTGCCCAAAGATTTACCTGTTTGAGCGGCAATTTCTGTATGGGTTAATCCTTTATAATAGGCTAACTCTAAAACTTCTCTTTGTTCTATTGGTAATTTCTCCATCGCTTCCAAAATGCGATCCCGCCTTTCAGCAATGAGCAAGTCTTCTTCCGGATTCCCGCTGGATTTTGATGGTAGAAGTGCCGCTTCCATTGAGGCTGTGACTGTTTTATTTTGCCGTTGCAAGACACGGAGGCGATCCAGTGCGCGACTTCGGGTTAAAGTAAATAACCAGGCATCTACTCGCCCTTTTTTACTATCGTACCGTTGAGCAATCCGCCATACTTGACTAAAGACATCTAAAACGACTTCTTCAGCTTCTTCTGGCGAGCCTAATATTTTGAAGGATAGGGCATAGAGTATCCTAGCATAGCGATCGTACAATTCAGATAAGGCGGTTTTATCTTGCTGGGCAATGCGCTCCAAAAGCGAAGTCTCATTGGTGAATTGCTGAAAAGTCATGGGGGAATAGCATGAAAAAAGGTGTAGGAAAGTGCATCTTTACGATTAATAGACAATTATTTCATCATCAAGGGATGTTTGGACAAAGATTAAACAGCCACCATAAGTTTCTGGCTGATGAATGGAACCCGGCATCGAGCGAATGCGATCGCCAATGTTATACTTTTGCCCATCAATGACTATATCTCCTTCTAGTACAACTATTTCCTCATTCCCGGCATGTCGGTGATTGTAAAACTGTACACCAGGTGTAGCACGAACGAAACAAGAAACTTCCCGCTTTTCCATATTTAACTCCCACCTGGCAATCTCCATACCTGAAAGGGAGTATGGTTGCCAAGATACTGTAGCTGCTTGTGCGATTAACTCCTCGACTGATAATTCATTTTCAGCCTTAGCTACTGAGATATCCTCCTCAATTCTTTGAAAGAGACGATCTTTCAAATTAGCAGCTATTGGCATTAGTGGCGCTGTGTAGGGTATGGCAGCAACAGCGGCTTGGAATCCTGCTAACTCCTGCTCAAATTCGGGAAATTTTGCGATCGCGTCTTCCACCACATGACAATATTCCTCTTCCAGAATATCAAGGGGGTAAAGACTTGCTAATTCAGAGAAATCTTCGTAATTCATGGTTGTTGGTTGTTGGTTGTTGGTTGTTGGTTGTTTGTTGTTTGTTGTTTGTTATTGGCGTAGATTCATTTCAGTAATAACTAATAACTAA
>NZ_JAMZMM010000299.1 GCF_024178385.1 Limnofasciculus baicalensis BBK-W-15
ATCTTATAGAAAATGAAGAAATACTTGAGCTATGCCTTAATTTATCTTTAGATTTTTTCTTAAGTCCATTTTCTATTATAGAGAAAAATAGCCCACTTAAATTACAAGACAGTCGATTATTTAGTTCTGACATGAAAATTATTAAATCAGATGACACCAAGTCAATACTAATAATATCCGTAAATGTTGTTGAAAAAATATCAAAACTTTTAGATTTAGAAAAAACACAAATTAAAATAACTAGTAATTTATTTCAAAAAATAAAACTAAATGAGCGTCAAACCAAGATAATGACCAAGCTACTTGGTTAAGCAAACCTTATCAATCATTCGCTAAAAACCCTTGGTTTTGACCTCTTGTCCACTTGACTTGAGATTATCTAATAAAATATCTAATAAAATATTAGATATTCTCAAGACAGGTACTCTGACAAGGAAAAAGCAGAGGTTCCAGGTTGTGATTGATAAGTCTGACTGATAGGTATTAGAACAACTCCGGTACTTCTACTCGATTGATAATGCCAGCATAATTATTATAAATTGTCTGGATTCCCGACTTACTCCCATGGGTAAGGCTTGCACATTTAACCACATCCTTAGTCTTCTCAAGGAAATGACTAATAAACGTATGCCTTGTATTGTATTGGGGTCTATGTTCAATCCCTAATTCTTTTAAACATTTAGCCCAAATACGTTGAGAAAAGTTATGGTCATCAATCGGATGTCCCTTTGGACTAGGAAATACCAATGATTCTGGATTTTTGTCAGATTGCTCATATCGTGTAGTTAACATCTCTAATAAACCATGAGCAATAGGAAATTCTCGCATTTTATTGGTCTTGGTAGTCTTGCGTACTCTGTGAGAAGTATTGTTTTTATTCCTTCCTAGAGACTCATAAATAAATAACAAATTACGATTGAAGTCGATATGTTTCCACTGTAACCCTATCGCTTCACTTGTACGAGTGCCTGTCAAAAAGAGGAATTTAACATAGTCGGCATAGTGACAGTAGTATTCGCTGACTTGAAACCAATCAATAATTTCTCTTGTTTCCTCAGCAGTAAATGGCTTAGGCAGTGGTTTTGATTCAATTTCTATCTTTACTTGCCTGAAGAAAGGAGACACCACTTTTAAAGTGTTTTGGTAGCGTTGAATTGTTGAATTTGATACGCCACGTTCTGTTTTTAGCCAAGTAATAAAATTTTGTGCATCATCAATACTCTCTATCTCTCGATGATACTTTTTTAATAGAACAATCACTGCTTTGTCTGGGGTACTGAACTTATTCTCCAGTCTTTTTTCTAACAATTCAATTAAAGTTGGTTCTTTTTCAGTAGGTAAATCCTTAATTGAATCTTGGATGCCTTTTTTAGCTTGCTTAATAAAGTCACCAATCGCACTGGGATTATATTTTAGTGCCAACTCTCCATTGTTAGTTGCTGTGAAATTACCTGATGCAATATCCAACGCGATTCTGTCACAAATAGTTTGAGCGTGTTTTAATGCGATTGAGTCACCGTACTGACCCAAAGAACCCAGCGTAAAGCGAATACCATTGTGGGTAAAGCGAATACGAATAGAACCGTGATTGTCTGAAGGTCGCTTTGGGGCTACCATGATTCCTAGTTGTCCCGTCGGTTACTCCTTATTTTTACCATGATTGACCTAAAATTGACCTAAAAAGCCCATTACCTCTGGCAACCCTGTGTATTTGCGTAGTTTTCACTTCCTTCACACGGAAGGGGTCACTGGTTCAAATCCAGTATCGCCCATTTAATAAAAAAAATATATATATAGCAAGGGTTACAGCAGTTTTTACCAAGTAATTATGTAGCTGCTGTAACTCATTTTTTGAGACTTTTAGGAAGTGTAGATATAAAGAAGAATAAAGCGAAGTGAGGATATACTTTTTTACTTCCAATCTTCTCGCTCTTGGGAATAACTATTTAACAAACCACGAAGACACTAAGACACTAAGACACGAAGGAAGAGATAGATAATCTTCTGCCGCAAAGGGAGTAAATTCGTGACAACTTCCTCAAATAGAAGATGAGGCTGCTTCCTGCTTAAGTGAGCGGGTTTTAACTTTTCTCAAGATGACATTGATAGCCAATCGCAGGAATCGAAGTGGGTAGTAAAACCAAGCAGGAAATCTCACTAGTGGTAACAACAACCAGTCGGATGTCGTTGGAGTAAAGACTGTCTGTAAACAATATTGTATCTTTTCCCAGAGCCGTTCCCTCACTATTATATGAAATTTTGATAGTTGACCAATACTTGTGGTGCTACCATTCTCTGCAAAAAGCCCCACTTTAATATCTTCAGCTAGTTTTCTCACCATTGAATCGGCTTCTATCCTTTCCTCTACTAAATTTGGCAGTGATATTTCTAGGATGTTTTGTGCTAACAAAAGCCCTAATAAAAGCATTCTCTCACTACCCATTATCGTCGCTCTTTCTAGTACTATTTTCCAATTTAATTGGGGATGAGAGCGAATGAGTTCGGCAATATCGCAGATTCGAGGTAGTTCAGCCCAACAGTCTTTTGCTCCATGTCCGCAGAGAATTAATAATGTATTTTCTGGGGAAAAATTGGAGACTGTTTTGCCTGCGATCGCAATTTGCTCCAAATCAGACCACAATCCTTGTTCCTCAATGGGAAACGAGAAAAATTCTGGCATCACTCCCCAGTGTAATTCTGCCAAAACACCAGTTTTTTTCTTGATAAATGGATAGGCACATTCTCGCACTAATTTATAGATATCGGGGGATTTGATAAATTTAGCTGTTTGTGATTCATTGGGTTTAATACACTCAATTTTCATCCGGTAGCCGTGACTGAGAAACAGCGCTTTTGCTTGATTAATATGTTGTTTTTGTACTAAAATATCAAGGTCGCTAAATTGTCGCAGTGCTAGGTTATTATATGCTGATACGGCAAGAACAGGTCCTTTGAAGGGGATAACAGGAATATTGTGAGACTCTAATAAATTTATGATTTTGACTAATTCTACACTTAGGAATAGACTGCGGCGAGCATTCTCATTAAAATGGTTTTGCAGCAAAGCCATTTTATCTGGAGGAACCGCTTCTGGACAAGTATTGTTCAGATTCCAGTACAGTAGGGGCATGACTTTGTGGTGTTTGGCTATTTTGAGGAGATATTGCCAATCAATTGTTTCTTGAAGCAGTATTTTTAGACTTGCAGCAGTTTGCGAGTCTATGGTGGTGCGGGTGCAGGAGAGCAAAATTTGGACTTCGCGATTAGACTGTAGGTTGGGTTGAGCGCTAGTGAAACCCAACTCTGAGTAGTTGTTGGGTTTCGTTTCCTCAACCCAATCTACTGAATTATTATTAATCAGTGGTTTGAGTAAAGTCATTTTCTATAAATCTGGCTAAATCGGATAAAGATGACAAACAGCGGGGTCGTTTTAAACGACAAACTGATATAGTATTTGCTAATTTTGCACCTAGTTGAAATTTTGCTGCTGCTGCACCAGTGGCTTCGAGCAATTCTTTAATTGGATAGGATTGGCGCGTGACTTCAATAAATGCTGATTGAGGTGTCAGGGGTTCAATCTCTTCCTGAGTACCGTATTCCAGCACATATATTTTTTTTAGGGGCAGGGGGGTTTTTTGAAATCCGTCGCTAACGTGACGAAACCGTTTCTCTGAATTGGGGTAAACTTGGGGTAGATTTTCTGGTGTTTGTCCCAAAGAGGTGACGGATTCAGGCCATAATCTCAGTTGGGGAAAGCTGGGCAATACGGTAATATTTTCTGGACTGCTCATATCGAGAGCTAAGACATCATCGGTGACAATAGGATAGCCCAGTTGATGTAATGCACCTGCAGTGGTAGATTTTCCTTGTCCTGATTTGCCGAGGAAAGCAACCACACCACCATTTATCGCGACAGCACTAGCATGAAGGATGAGTAATCCGCGCTGATGGAGCAGCATCGCTAGGGGAACAATAAGGATAAATGGCGGTAAGAATCTTTCATCAGTATTAGTATCTATATCAACAACAATTTCACATCCCTCTCGTACCAAACAGGTTCCTACATTTCGCTGATGAAAGCAAACTTCTTTGGTATTGGCGCGAAGTACAAATTCATCTTTCCTTGCAATTGCTGATTCAGTCCGATTTATAGTACCTTTGTGGATAATAATATCTTTGGTTTTAGCTCCTAACATGAGGTGCGGTAGGGGTACTTCGGAATGGATACCTAAACCGTAGGCTGTGTAGGAAAACATGATTTGGATAGAGTCCAGATATTTTGATTATGGTGAGGGTATTGAGCTGGGATGCTATCTATTCTCACCATACAATTGGTTACAAATCACAGTTGATTGGGTTAAACATCTCCCTGATCGATAGGCATACCACTCCCCTCAAGAGTGACTTCTTCTACACCACCGTGGTTAGTTACCATAGGCTTGCGGTAGGGCTTTTTCACTTGAGCTTGTTGGTTGGATTGCATGTTTTTTATCTCCTGTAAACTGGTAAACTGATAATTAATCGTTGACTGTTGAATTTACTGAACTTCAATTAGACTGCGAGATTGTAGGTTTTCGATGAGTTCCCAGAGATCTCGCTCGCATTCTTCTTGCTCAACTTGATATGTTTTGATAATGGCATCCTGGATTTCTTTTACTGTTTTGGGTGTTTGAATCAGATTCCAAACAAGGGTGGCAACATCATTCAGTCCATAGTACGAGCTGGTTTTCGGCTCGAGGATGACTGTCTCTGTGCCCAAATTGCAGGAGATCTGATTTTTTATTACAGCTATAGTTGAAGAACTGGAAACCATCGAATCCTTTCTCTAGCACTAATTGGTTGGTTCGTAATCCGTCGATCCACGTAAGTCGATCCACGTAACTTAGTTTTAGCACTATATCTCTACATTTGTCTAGTACCGATTTTGATTCTTAATTATTTTTTTTTAATTTGCATATTTCTGATTAAAATCCGTATCTTTGCCGAATCTTCACAGAATTCTTATTGTTATTCCAGAGAGTTTGAAATTATTATTCATGATGATTGAAAAAATATTGGCGATCTCTGAAATTTACTGAAAATCTAAACCTGGTTTTCATCAACTAAACCATTAGATCTTGATTTTAAAAATATTTTGATTAGGACAATCAAAATATTTTTATTGTGAAGCATCAGTCCTTGCTGCGTAAGCTTTTGATGTCTATTTGCTTTCACTAAGTAAATCAATAAAACATCTCAATTACAGTCAATAAAATATCCATTAATTCAAATCGATTATTTATTGAAGCTTCACCAAAACGGGAAAAGACAATAAACACCAAAAATCTAATAAAAATAAAATACACTTGCCAGGGAAAATTCGGATCAATATTTTTATTATTCTATACGCCAAATGGCTGATTTATTTTCCAAAAATACGCCAAATATCCATTGTCTGTCTCTAATTAAAACGATTAGACTAAAATCTAAAGGTGCAAATCAAATATCCTGCCTAAAGAAAAACAAATAGGTAAACACTAACTGCATTTTGTGAAAAATTTATGAAATTCTCCTCCTTAAGCCATACTATGCTCAAAACTCCAACCACATTTGGTCTTCTGGTTTTTTTTTGCAGTTTTGCCAATTCTGTCCAAGCCCAATCCATTACCGCAGCACCTGATGGGACAAATACGGTTGTAACTCAAGAGGGGAACCGAATCGACATTACAGGTGGTACTTTTTCTGGAGATAAAGCTAATCTGTTTCACAGTTTCACTCAATTTGGTCTAAGTACTGAGCAAATCGCTAATTTTCTCTCCAATCCTGATATTCGCAATATCTTAGGCAGGGTAACGGGAGGCGATGCTTCGCTGATTAATGGACTGATTCAGGTAACAGGCGGCAATTCTAATCTCTATTTAATGAATCCAGCGGGGATTGTATTTGGTCCAAATGCTCAGTTAAACGTTCCGGCTGCATTTACTGCAACTACCGCAACAGGTATTGGTTTTGGGGATAATAATTGGTTCAATGCCACAGGAGTTAATAATTATCCTGCTTTCCTGGGAAATCCCAATAGTTTTGCCTTTAATGTCAGTCAACCGGGCAGTATTATTAATGCTGGGACTTTGGCAGTAGGAAATGGGCAGAATCTAACATTAGTTGCGGGCAATGTAATTAATAATGGAACCCTAACTGCACCTGATGGAAATATTACTGTCACTGCTGTACCGGGATCGAGCAAAGTCCTACTTTCCCAAGCGGGAAATTTATTGAGTTTAGAAGTTAATCCCACAACTACCTCTGCTGCTTCCGGAATTGTACCCCTCAGCCTAGCTCAACTAATTACAGGTGAGGGAGTTAATCAAGCCACCGGAGTTGCGGTTAATAGTGCAGGAGAAGTAGTCTTGACAGCTTCGGGAACGATTATTCCTACTACAGGAGGAACTACAATTGCTTCGGGTGCGATTAATACTTCTGGACAAACAGGCGGTACTGTTAATATTTTGGGCGATAAGGTTGGAGTCATTGGCGGTACTATTAACGCCTCTGGTAATAATAGTGGTGGAACAGTATTAATTGGGGGCGATTACCAAGGCAAGGGAACCCTTCCTAATGCAACTCGCACTTTTATTAGTACTGATTCCACTATTCATGCCGATGCCCTCAATTCCGGAAATGGTGGACAAGTTATTGCTTGGGCAAATAATGCCACTCAGTTTCTCGGTAATATTACTGCACGAGGTGGCTCTCAATCGGGAAATGGCGGATTTGTCGAAGTTTCTGGTAAGAATAATCTCGCTTTCCAGGGTAATGTGGATACTACAGCAGCATTAGGCAATCCTGGGATGTTGCTTCTCGATCCGACTAATATTACTGTAATTAATGGACCAGGTTCCTTTACTTCCCTCTCTCAAGTAGATAGTTTTACTGATCCGGATGTAGGGGCAAATACTATAGATGCAGCACTCCTGAATAGTGCAGCAACGAATATTACTCTGCAAGCCAGTAACAATATCACCTTCAACGCACCCATCACCATGACAAATCCAGGGGTGGGATTAACAGCTGAGGCGAATAACAATATTAATGTCAATGCCAATATCACTACCAATAACGGGAACCTCACCCTAACTGCCAATGCAGATAATCTCAATGGCGGAGCAATAACAATTAGTAATGCAACCATCTTCACCGGGATAGGTGCAATTAGCTTAACTGGCACAGGTGCGAATGGCGCTGCTGGTGCTAACGGTGGCAATGGGATTACCTTGAATAATAGCAATCTAATTACCGTCAGCGGCGCAATTAACCTAACAGGAACAGGTGGTGCAGGTGGTGCTGGTACTCCTGGTACAGTGGGCGCTTCCGGTACTAATCTTCAACAGCAAGGAGGTAACAGAGGAACAGATGGCCAGAAAGGTGGAGATGGTGGCAATGGCATTGTCGTGATTAACAGTACAATTACCTCCACAAGTGGTGCTATTGCTTTGCAAGGTACAGGTGGTGGTGGTGGTGCTGGAGGTGCTGGCGGGGGTGGCGGTGCAGCATCTACTATTATTGGCTCAAGCTTTGGCGATGCTCCCAGCAATCCCGGCATTACAGGCGGTGCTGGTGGTGCTGGTGCTGGTGCCGCAGGTGGTAGCGGGGGTAGTCTTGGTAGCGGTAATGGTGTCGGCGGTGCTGGCAGCCTAGGAGCAAACATAGATCCGCATAACAATACCCCCCAACGTGCTAGTGGTGGTGGCGGCGGCGGCGGCGGTATTGGTGCAACAGGTGGTAC
>NZ_JAMZMM010000300.1 GCF_024178385.1 Limnofasciculus baicalensis BBK-W-15
GAAGAGGATTGGCATCATAATTTAGTTAGCCGCAGTCTCTTATGGCACTATAATCCTGTCACTACTCCAGTGAAGGGAATGGGAAATAACAAACAAAATACTCCATCTCAAAGCTCTATTCCCAATCAGCAAACATTACAAGCTAATGCGTCTGTTGCCAATTCCCAAACTCAAACCCAAGCAACTAAAGCATCTCCAACTACCAAACAACCATCTCAAAATACAACCCAACAGGCTAACAAATCTCAAACTTCTAAACAGAATAAAACTCAACCCAGCAATCAAGCTAGCAAGACTCCAGTCATAGAAATGCGAGTGGCTATTGCCAATGGAGTCAACTCACTAGCAGTTGCCACTTCTACACCTGGAGAAATACTTGATGCTAAGGGTAAATTATTAGATAAACTATCAGCAAAACAGGCTATTGAAGTGTTGCCAGGTGGTCCAAATATTCGTGTTGGCAAATGGACGACACCAGGAGGAGTCTGGATCAAACCAACCCAAGGAGGACTAGTATATGTGAATAATCGCTGGTATCGAGGCGATGTACTATTGGTTTCTCAGGGGAATAATCTATTAGCAGTTAACTATGTCGATCTTGAGGTTTATATAGGTAGTGTTGTGGGATCTGAAGTATATCCAGATTGGCCTATGGATGCTTTGAAAGCACAAGCGATCGCAGCTAGATCTTATGCTATTGTTCATTATATCCGACCTGCTAATGCCTTATATGATTTGGGCAATACTGAGCGTTGGCAAGTTTATAAAGGTGTTGAGACAGAGTGGAATACTACTGCTCAAGCTGTTAAGGAAACTCGTGGCGTTTTTCTGAGTTACAAAGGGGGTGTCTTTGAATCAATGTATGCAGCTTCTGATGATATTGTCACTAATGTTTTTGGCGGCAAAGGCATGAGTCAAAACGGCGCTTACAAATTAGCAACCCAAGGATATGACTATAAACAAATTTTAAATAATTACTATCCCGGTACGTCTTTGGCTTGGCTGGATACTAGTGCTTCTGATTCAAATTAGGGAATGGGGAGTAGGGAGTGGGGAATAAGGGAAATTACCCCCTTGTCCGCATTGTCCCCCCGATACCCCAGGGCTGTTTCATTCTCAAATTTTACGACAGATTGAAATCTGTCGCTACACAGACAAAACCTGCCTTCGCAGGTTAGCGAGTCTTGCATTAGCTTATTAACAAATAAGTTGAACCGCCGAAGGGCGGTTTAGCAAGTGTAGCAAAAGGTTTTAACCTGTTGCTGTAGGAGAATGAAACAGCCCTGCCCGATACCCTGCCCCTCTGCCATTTATACTGAACTTGGGTAACAATAATTAACAAAACTCAAAAGGTCAGCGAAGCTAAACATGGGACTGATTACAACCGGAAAAGGATTCATTCGGGATCTAGAAAAAGCGGGGGCATTAGCCTTGTATGCACCCTTAGAAGGGGGATATGAAGGGCGTTATCTGCGACGGGTGCGGGCAGCAGGTTATACCACATTATGTATCACTGCCAAAGGGCTAGGGGATCTAGCTGCTTATCTTACAGGTATTCATGGGGTTCGTCCTCCCCACCTGGGTAAGAAAAATATTGGTAAAACAGCGGCTGTCGGCGAAGTGCAGTACCTACCACCCTTGGTTACTTACCAATTAGAACATCTCTCGCCTAAATCCAAAGGTTTAGTCTTATGGATTATTGAGGGTAATATTTTGTCTAGTCAGGAAGTAGGGTATTTGACGGCGTTAACTCAGGAGGAGAAACGCCTCAAAGTGGCAATAGAAATGGGAGGCTCGCGCAGTTTCCACTGGATGCCACTGGATGCGGCGTTGTCGAAATTGGCATCTTAAGGGAAAACACGCGGTAGAGAGGTTGCGATACAACATCTCTACCACCCGTTTTTCTGTGAAGGCAATTTTAGATTAATCTTAATAATTTATTCACAAATAACCTAACCTCAGAAACCCGGTTTCTATGTGCCTCAGTCGCCTGGAAAGCGCTGTAAATTAATCTTAACAATTTATTCACAAATAACCTGTCAGTCAATATGGCTGTTTAGCCCGGAAATCCCCTTGCTTAAATCGTAAGTTTTGATACCCTTAAAAAGGACTTAGTAGATTTAGGAAAGTTATTATGCTTGAACAGCGCGACTATACGTTAATCATCGACAAAAGCGGTAGTATGTCGATTCGAGATCAACTGTCTGGGAAAAGCCGATGGAATGTGATGCAGGAATCTACCTTCGCCTTAGCCAGCAAATGCGAAGAATTAGATCCGGATGGTATCACACTTTACTTATTTTCTGGTCGCTTCAAACGCTACGATAATGTAACCTCCGACAAAGTGGTACAAATATTTCAGGAAAATGAGCCATCTGGACGAACAGATTTGGCAATGGTACTGCAAGATGCCCTCGATAACTATTTTCAGAGGAAGGATAAGGGGGAAACGAAGGAGAATGGAGAAACTATCTTAGTGGTGACGGATGGGGAACCTGACGATCGCAAAGCCGTGATGAAGGTGATTATTGAAGCATCGCGGAAGATGGATATAGACGAAGAATTAGCAATTTCCTTCATTCAAATTGGCAGCGATTCACAGGCGACAAAATTCCTGAAGATTCTGGATGATGAATTGCAAGGTGCTGGCGCTAAGTTTGATATTGTAGATACTGTCACAATTGAGGATATGGAGGATATGAGTCTTACAGATGTCCTGATTAATGCTGTTATTGATTAAGGAATAATCTGGAACCAAAATTAGCTAGTTTATCAGGTGAGTGAGATACATAGAAACCCGGTTTCTTCAAGAAACCGGGTTTCTGGGGTGTACTCGATCAACCTGTAATCTGCTCTTGTCGATCTAAATTGGAATATCTCTGTGGAATTTCTCACTATCCTCCTCTCTAGCATACTTACTCTTGGCTCCCCAGTTGGGTTAGCACTTGATACCTTTGCCGAAAATACCATCCTCTCTCAAGTAGAAAGGGTAGAAGAGCTACAAATCCGCGTGGATAATACCCCAAATTACCAAGTAATACAAGGAAAAGTCCAAAGGTTAAGGATGGCGAGTCGCGGGGTGTGGGTGACATCAGATATGCGGATTGACACTTTGGAATTGGAAACTGATGCAATTGACGTGGATTTACAGCGTTTGGCGCGAGGAGGTAAAGAATCTTTAGCAAAATCTCTGCGCCAACCCTTGCAAGCCGGGGTACGTTTAGTATTAACTGAGTCAGATATTAACAAAGGGCTACAGTCTCCCACCGCCACCGCACGATTGCAACAACTTCATTTTCGCCTCTTAAGTGGCTCAAAACAGAATTATCAGATTTTCAACCCAAGGATAGAGTTTCTGGCAAACAACCGCATCCGTTTCCAGGCAGATATTCGGGAAGGAGAAAACCCCTCAATCCCAATTACTCTAGAGTCGGGATTAACTATAATCGCTGGGGAAAGTGTACAGCTAATCAATCCCATCGTGTTAGTAGATGGGAAAGCGATTCCACCTCTGTTAGTGGGAGGTTTGACTAGTGGCTTAACTAACCGTTACAATCTCCGCAGCTTGGCAGATGCAGGTATTACGGCAAGAGTATTACAATTAAAAATAGACACAGGAAGATTAGAGTTAGCCGGGTTTGTCCAAGTCAAGCCACAAAATTAGTTGTTGGTTGTTTGTTATTTGTCATTTGTTGTTAGCTCTAGAGCAAATCAAAATTGTATAACAGGTGTCTCGCCTGTGGCTGTTATTAGTGATTTGAGGCAACAACTAACAACTAACAACCAACAACTAATAACTAACAACCAACAACCAACAACAAATTAAAATGCAAAACCAACAACCAGTACGTCGGATTCCTATTAGTATTATCGTCGGGATTTCTGCGGCAATCTTAGCAGCAGGAGGTGGAGGTGCTTGGTTGGCATCACATAACTTCACCTTTACCAAGACATCTCACTTAGAAACTACATCCCCATCACCTAAGTCTATTCAACCTGTAACCGAGCAGAAAATTACCGTCTATTGGCTCAATGATGTAGATGGCAAAATTGAGCTAGTTCCCACTTCCCTAAAGTTAGATAATGCCAACAATCAGGGTGAAGTTTTAAAGATAGCATTTAATAGCCTATTAGCTGGACCAATAGATAAGGCTGTTACCACCACAATTCCTAAAAATACTAAATTGCAGAATATCTCTATAAAATCTGATGGGATTCATATCGATCTTTCTCAAGATTTTACCAGCGGTGGTGGCAGTACTTCAATGACTGGTCGTTTAGCACAAATCCTCTATACTGCAACAAGTTTAGAGCCAACCGCTAAAGTTTGGATTAATGTGGAAGGAAAACCCCTAGAAACTCTAGGTGGTGAAGGTATCGTAATCGATCAACCCATGACTCGCAAAGACTTTGAGGAAAACTTTGAATTTTAGAACAGTCGATCGTTAGTGATTTTTTTGATTCATTAGCTAATAGCTATTAGCCATTAGCCATTAGCTATGAGCCAATTTTTTCAAATCATTGAAATCATGAGTATCATGGTTTCCCTGCACTAGTGTTTATTCGCTAAACTAAAGTCGCGAAAATGGCGAGCTTGTTCCTCAATTCGCGTGGCTAATCGATCGCATACCAGGTTGCACAACTCGAAAATTAGTTCATCTTCTACTTTGTAGTAAGCCGATGTTCCCTCCGCACGACGGCTGAGAATTCCGGCTTGCAGCATGACTTTCAGATGCTTTGAGACATTCGCCTGACTGGTGTCTGTCGCTTCCACCAACTCCTGTACGCATTTTTCACCTTCCCGCAGCAAATTGAGAATCCGTAGGCGCATCGGCTCGCTTAAGATACTAAAATATTCTGAAACTTGTTGTACTACCTCTTTTGGTACGGAGCGTGCTGTTACCATCGGCATAACCCGAATTTCGGTGATCCCCAGATTTTAGTCTATTTTACCTTAATGTCGCAAGAAGGCTCCCGTTATAGACGAGGCGGATATATTGAGCGTAGCGAGTACCGCCAATGTTTTAGCGGGAGATGTAGGCGAAGCCTTTCCGTAGGGTATTGCGACTGGTAAACAATTGAGCGAGAAAGAATCCAGATAAACTACCCATGTCTATAGTGGGTAAATTGTGCTACGATCCTACCATGTTAGTAATCGAAGCAAAGCTCAAAGGAACTCAAGAACAGTACAGGAAGTTGGATGAAGCAATCCGTACAGGACAATTCATCCGCAACACTTGTCTGCGTTATTGGGAAGATAATAATGGAGTCACTCGTAATGACCTTCAAAAGCTTTGCTCGGTACTGACCAAAAATAAAGAAACACCTTGGACAAGAAAGCTTAATTCTCAAGCTAGGCAAGCTCATGCTGACAGAGCGTGGGTATCCATTCAGCGTTTTTACGAGAACTGTAGATTGGGTAAACCGGGTAAAAAAGGTTATCCAAAATACAAAAAGTTCAGCCGTTCCGTTGAATACAAAAATAGTGGTTGGAAGTTATCTTCTGACAGAAGACAGATAACCTTCACCGATGGCTTTGAAGCCGGAACGATGGACTTATGGAGTTCTAGAGACTTAGTTTGGTACTGTGAAAAACAAATATCTAGAGTTCGGGTAATCAGACACGCTGACGGCTACTATGCTCAGTTCCTAGTTGACTGGGATAGAAGGGAGGAGCATGAATTCCAAGGAAAAATGATAGGAATTGATTTAGGACTCAAAGAGTTCTATACTGATTCCGAGGGAAATACTGTTGAAAATCCTAGATATTTACGGAAATCTGAGCGAAGATTAAAAATGCTTCAGCGTCGGGTTTCTAAGAAGCTTATCAAGGAGAAGAAACAGTCTCATAGATACCATAAAGCACGTCAGGCTTTAGCTAAACAACATCTCAAGGTAAGTAGACAGCGTGGAGACAAGGCTCGGAAAGATGCCTTGGCGCTAGTCAATTCTAACGATTTGATCGTCTATGAAGACTTGAAGATACGAAACATGGTGAAAAATCACCATTTAGCTAAATCCATTAGCGATGCTAGTTGGTATCAATTCATCCAATGGCTTAAATATTTTTCCAAGGTTCACGGTGTCATAGTCATTGCTGTACCACCTCACAACACTACTGTTGATTGCTCGTGCTGTGGTGCAAAAGTCAAAAAAACTCTTAGCACTAGAACTCACAGATGCGATCGCTGTGGCACAGTGTTAGATCGTGACTATAATGCAGCAAAAAATATCTTGGCAAAAGGATTTAAGCTACTGGCTCAATATTTAAACAGTACGGTAGGGCATACCGAATCTGACCTCAAAAAGGTGAAAGCTCAGGGAGAAACCGACCTCTGGCTCAACAACGGAGACGCTCTTGCTCTAAGTCGGCTCAATGAACTGAGAACCAAGATTTCTTGGGAATCCCCCGCTATACCTCGTAGAGGTTAGCGGCGGGAGGATGTCAATCAATTGATAACAATTAAGTAACGATCACCCTGGATTAATCCGCATTAAGGGTTGACCGTACTCGATCGGTTGACCATTCTCTACCAGAATTTCCATCACTTGTCCAGATATCTCAGCTTCAATTTCATTCATCAGCTTCATAGCTTCAATGATACAAAGGGATTGACCAATACGGATGCGATCGCCCACTTCGATAAAGGGAGCTTCATCAGGAGCAGGGGAGCGGTAAAAAGTGCCAACCATAGGTGACTTCACATCTTCCCATTTCGGGGTTGGGGGAGGTGGCGGTGACGGCTCTTCAACCACTGCTGCTAAAGTCTGTTTAGTTGGTGGATTGCTCCCTGATGGGGGCAATTTCACAGGTACAGAAGAGACAACTGCATCTATGGTGGGCATGGAAGCCATACCTTTACGCACCGTCAGTTCAAAGTCAGCACTTTTTAAAGTAAATTCCGCGATATCAGTTTGAGCGATCGCGGATATTAGTTCTCGGAGTTCGTTAAAGTCTAAGGACACGACGATATTAGGGGAATGGGGAAGAGAGTTTTGAGTTTTGAGTTTTTAGTTTTCATTCAAAACTGATAACTAAAAACTCAGAACTTTTAGGGGAATGGGGAATGGGGAATAGGGAATAGGGAGGAGACTTTTGAGTTTTGAGTTTTACCTCTCACCTCTGATTAGCCACTCCCTATTTTGTCAGAAAATTTATTCCCTACCTAGATAGGAATCGCTACGGGTATCGATTTTAATCCTTTCTCCAACGGAAATAAATAGAGGAACCATTACCTGTGCCCCCGTGGAAACTGTGGCGGGTTTACTACCACCTGTGGCAGTATCGCCTTTGACACCTGGATCGGCGGCTATAACTTCTAATACCACAGAATTCGGTAATTCCACTTCCAGCACTTGCTCGCCCCATGTAACGACGTTAACTTCCATACCTTCGTTAAGATACTTGACGCGATCGCCAATCTGGGCAGTGTTGAAGGTACTTTCCTCATAGCTTTCCATATCCATGAAGACAAATTGGTCGCCTTCTTTGTAAGTATGTTGCATTGTGCGCTTTTCCAGGGTAGCCTGTGGTACTGTTTCCCCAGCCCGGAACGTTTTTTCAACAACGCTACCATTATGTACGTTTTTTAACTTGGTACGAACAAAGGCAGAACCCTTTCCAGGCTTGACGTGGAGAAACTCTACCACCCGCCACACAGATCCATCTAACACAATCGTGACGCCAGGGAGAAAG
>NZ_JAMZMM010000032.1 GCF_024178385.1 Limnofasciculus baicalensis BBK-W-15
GAAAAGTCTGAGGCTAACAGCGCCGTTTGTACTCCTTTCCTGGTTGGATTACGCCTCATCAGGGCAGATCTGTATATAAATTCCGTGTGAAGATGTTCTGTCAAGGGTTGGTAAATCCAATCACGACTGAACCAGAAAAGACCAGTTACACACCTGGTCATTCGATATACAACAGTTAAACGCTTTAGCTTGTCACACCCAACTCTAGGAGATGTAACCGTGAAGAATTCCAAAATGTCAACTTTTCTACGCAATACAGGTGCTGTGGCTGCATTAGTTACCACTTCTGCTCTAGCCACAGGGTTTCTCGCTCCCTCTGCTTCAGCTTACACTTCCCTTGTTCCGCAGACTGAGACTGAGATTTATGTAGGTAAAGATCCAGTTACTGGAGTAGATTTACCTTGTCTAGATGCTACCAGGTGCTTAAAAGACCTCACACCCTATTGGATAGAAAGCATAGTAAGCTTAGAGGACAGTAGCAGCAAGACTCGGAGTCGCTTGTTTGTTGACAATAAGATAACAGAAAATACATACGGTACATACGGTACTAACCCTTTCGTATACTTCAATCAAGAGGATGAAGGGACAAGACCAGATGGTTATTGGTTCCGTCCATCAGAAGTTCAAACCAATGGACAGGGAGAAGAACAAGGTCGTTTGGAAGTAGGAACCTTTACCTTTACCTTCACACACATCATTCCTGAACTGAAGATTGCCTATTTCGATAACGAGACAGGCGGAGTCACAGGGATTCTACCCGCTAATTTCATACCCGCAGGTAATGATGGAAACATACAATACCAAACCTTATTTAACGTGAAGACGGTCACCCTGAAACTAGGTAATGACACCCTATCTGGCAATGGTGATGGGGTTAGCTTCCAGTTATCTAAAAAAGCAGTACCGGAACCAGGTGCGGCTGTTGGCTTGGGCGCTTTAGGCTTGATGGGCATATTCGGCTTGCGGAAGCGGAATAACAAATCTGTCTAGTTTGTAGATAGATACAATCGATAAATTTAAAAGTCACGCTTTCGGAAGTTATTATTTCTGAAGGCGTGATTTTTGACATACACAGCAACAGGATACAGGACTTACGCAAAGTTTCATGTAGGGTGCGTTATGCGAAAGCTAACGCACCATCAACCCGATGAGTTTCATGTAAACGCACCATCAACCCGATGAGTTTCATGTAGTGGTTGTGGTGCGTTACGCTTCGCTAACACACCCTACGGTAATACTTAGGCAGAATACTATATATTGTGGTTGTGGTGCGTTATGCGACCCTAACACACCCTACAGATAAAAGTAGCCAAAATTTATTTAGTATGTTCACAACTGCTGATTTTCTTACCTATACTCAATGGGCTGGTATTCTCACCTTAGCCTTCGGCGCTCTTGGCGTACTGGGTTTTATCCTGAAATGGGGTATCCGGTTTCGATTGGTGGGGATTACCGGATTTATGGGTGTCTTGACAGGGGGCTTATTTGCTCTTGCGATCGTACCATTTAGTCATACTATCGTTCCTGGTGCTGTCAACTTTTCTTTGGTTTACGATAACGGCGGTAACCAAACTGTGATAGCTGTATCGCCCACTATCACCGAAACTGAATTGGAAGCAACTTTGCGCCAAGCTGCTGGTGACTATTTTTCTTACGGGCGTTTGGGTGGCGCAAATAACCTGCTAACTATCCGCGCTCGCACAATTACTCACCCGCAACCGGGAGCATCTAAACCGCTTTTCTTAGGTGATGTGACACGCTCTCTGGCAAGTCGCGATGATGCAGAAATGGCGATTACGATTTATTCGGAAAGTTTTGCTCAGTTGCCTAAAGTAGAGGCTAGAGGCTGAGGGCTAGGGGCTGAGGGCTAGGCTATCTGTAGGGTGCGTTATGTAACGCACCCTACTATATAAGGAGTATGCAGAGAAACCCGGTTTCTTTGAGAAACCGGGTTTCTGAGGTGTACTTCATAAACCTGCAATCTGCTGTATAGAGTTTAAGAAATGATATAACTTAGGCTTAAGCTATTTTATCGGCGACGATGTTGATGAACCAAGCCTCTACCTCATTACTATCTCTAAGTATCGCACCTGCTAGGGTTGTTCGCGGTGACAAAGCGTTGGCACAATCGGGCGAGGCGATCGCACAATACGGGAATCGTCCTTTAATAGTAGGAGGGGAAGAATCTCTGACTACTAATGCTAGCTACTGGAAACCGATTCTGGAAAAGCAGGGGATGGAATATGCGATCGCATTTTACTCTCCAGATTGCAGTGAGGCAAGTCTGGCTACTCTACGAGAAGCGGTAACTACTCATCAAGCGACTTCTATTATTGGGATTGGTGGTGGGAAAGCTTTAGATACGGCTAAACTGCTAGCACATCAATGTCATCTCCCTGTTATCACTATTCCTACTTCGGCTGCTACTTGTGCGGCTTGGACGGCTTTGTCTAATATATATTCTGACGAAGGGGCTTTCTTGTATGATGTCAGTTTGGCTCGTTGTCCGGATTTACTGATTTTGGATTATAGTTTAATTGAAACTGCACCAACACGGACTTTAGTTGCGGGGATTGGGGATGCGATCGCAAAATGGTATGAAGCGTCTGTTAGTAGTGGTAATTCTACTTCTACACTAATTATTGCCGCAGTGCAACAGGCGAGGGTTTTGCGAGATATTCTTTTCCAAAAGTCAGTAGAGGCTATCAAACAACCCGGAAGTGATGTTTGGCGAGAAGTGGTGGATGCGACAGTGTTATTGGCTGGTGTAATTGGCGGTTTGGGTGGGGCACAATGTCGCACTGTTGCAGCTCATGCAGTCCATAATGGTTTGACTCATATTGCGACTACTCATAAGAGTTTACATGGTGAGAAAGTTGCCTTTGGGATTTTGGTGCAGTTGCGTTTAGAAGAAATGCTATTGGGTAACCAATTGGCAGTAACGGCACGGCAACAGTTGTTAAAGTTTTATGGGGAAATTGGTTTACCGCAAACTCTGGAGGATTTGGGGTTAGGAAATATTACTTTAGCTGAGTTACAGGCAGCGGCGGAAATTGCTTGTAATCCCGATTCGGATATTCACAGATTGCCTTTTGAGGTAGTGCCGCAGCAGTTAATGGCGGCGATGGTTTCTACTAGTGCTTTGGGGGATAGGAATTTGGTGGAGAAGAATATTAATATTGGTTAAGTATAGCTGGGGTTTTCCCGAAATCTTATCCCCCACCTGACGGGGCAGGGTGAAGCATTTGGATATGAATATTCTGGTTTTTTGATTAATCTTATCCCCCAAATGCTACCCTGCGGGAACGCTACGCGAACACCCCTACACCAAATTAAGGATAAAAATCTCCATTCCCCATTCCCCACTCCCTACTCCCTACTTCCCAGATTCAAAACACGACGGGCGAGTTTGACATAAGTCTTAACTGTTTCATAAGGCATATCTAAATCAGTGGCAATATCTGGTAAGGATTCTCCTTCTTCTTGTCTGGCTAAAATTGTTGCTCTGATTTGACAGACTTTGGTTGCTCTTTCTCCGCCTTTGCGCTTTTGATTTGCCATTAATATTGCTGTGATTTCTTCAATTCGTTTGGCTAATTGGGCTTGTTTTATCCAGGTTTCTAGGGCGGTGGGTTTGAGACACCAACCGAGGCGGGTTTGCCCTAAGCCGAAGGTGGTTTTATGCCCTGTGCCGCAGTAGGGGGCAAATTCTCCTAGGGTGAAAAATAGTTGGGTAAATTCTGAGTTTTGATGGGCTTGACTGGTTAAACTATATTCGATTGCGCCGATAAATCCGGTGACTTTGCCTTGTTTTCCGGCTGCGACTTTGACTGATTCTAGTTGATGGCGATTAATTATGACTGATTCGTCTATCCAGGTGAGAAATTCGGCTTCGTTAATGGGAATTCCGGAAAATTCTTGCCAACGGCGGAGGTAACTGTGAAATATGTTTACTGGTAATGGTAGGGGGAAATGATGCCCTTTGCGGCGAAAACTGGTGGGGGTAAGGAAACTTAAGGTGAGATTTTTGCTGATTGGGGTTTGGTAAAGTTGATGGTAGGTGGTGGGGGGTAAGCTAAAGTTAATGGATTGAATTTCTAGGGGAGAATAGCGCAAGTTGATGATGGTTGGTGGTGATGATAACCAATGGTGCATCCAATCGATTACGGTTTGGGAAAAGGCGGTAATTCTCCAGTGATAGGTTTTTCCAGCTATTAATTGTAATAAGCTGTTGGTGGTGGCGATTTCTCCTTCAAATCCGGAAATGGTGAAGGGTTTGGATTCGGCATCGTGAAGGAGGGCTGATAATTCTGGATTGAATAATCTTACTTTGTCTAAAAACCAGGCGTGGAGGGTGGTGGTGTATTGGGGGTAGAGGGTGGCTGTTTTTTGGGGAATGAGTTCAAATATTAAGCCTAGTAGTTGGGTGTTGGGTGGGAGTTGGATGTTCATTTTTGGGGTTTGCATCCCCTTGCGGGTAAGTGGTGGTGGTTTTGGATTTTACACTATTCGAGGGGAATCATCTGCAAACGCTAACAACTGCCAGCAACCGCCAGCAACCGCCAGTGGTTAAAACCACTGGCTAATAGCTAAAGTCCGTTGAAACGGACTGAAATTCTTATTAAGAGTCGGTTTTGACAGGCTGAATTTATTATTAACAATCGATTTTAACGGAATCAACCTATTGTTAATAGTTGATTTTAATATATTTCAATTATTATTAAATTAATTGTCCAATAGTCGGTTTCAACCGACTTTAGCTATTAGACAGAGAATTTATTCTCTGGCGGGTTGTGAAGAAACTACAAGAAACTTTTCGGGATGATTGGGAAGAATATTGGGAATATAGCAATAGAGTTGATTCAATTTTATCCATTATCATCAACGATTCACTCAGCCGATTCTCCTTGCAAACGTTCCTTGCCTCGTGCTTTAATTGAATCGATGAGAGTGGGTAACCCATTTTCATCGTATTCTGTATATTGACCGTTTTGGAGTTGTGCGATGCCTAGGGCAATATCCTGTTTTAAGGATTGAATATTTTCTTGGCTATCGTTGAATCTAGAAAGTTGAATTTTTTCTATAAGTATTCGATATTCTTCTTCAGAAAGAGAAATGATGATTTGAGTGAGAGAGTCAATGAGTCGGGTATTAATTGTGGCAATGGATTGGCTCATAGTTAAGTAAGGGAAGTAACATTTAGTCTTCTATTTTAGTTATTTCTATTTTGCGTCTTGCTAATTCTTCTGACGGTATATTTCGTTCGGGAAAAATTCTACCGCGTCGGGGTTTTGGCTTCTCAGATAATTCAGCCATATTATTTTATAAGTTGATAATAATAATTGCTTAATTTTAGCTAATTATTTTGATTTTGTCAAAACTACCTTTGGGGGGTTTCCATCCCCTTTCGGGGAAGTGAAGTTGGAAAGGTTTCTAATATTTCTTACTACTCTGGAGGAGTAGTGTTTCCAGTTTCAGTCAACGCATTT
Source organism: Limnofasciculus baicalensis BBK-W-15 (assembly GCF_024178385.1). Classification (GTDB taxonomy): domain Bacteria; phylum Cyanobacteriota; class Cyanobacteriia; order Cyanobacteriales; family Coleofasciculaceae; genus Limnofasciculus; species Limnofasciculus baicalensis. The sequence continues at coordinate 5,490 of NZ_JAMZMM010000032.1, forward strand.
AATTTTGTCGTGCCGCACCCATTTCCATCCCCTTGCGGGGAAGGCTGAGAAGCTGTCAAAACGAATTTGACTATTACTCAGCATTTACCGGAAGCTAGTTTCCGTCCCCTTGAGGGGAAGTTGGCAAGTTTTTGCTCTTGCAGTTGAGGAAATTTAGCTTCCAGAGTTTATCAGTATATACTGATATTTTCTAAAAGTCAAGGCTGTGGAAGTTAGCCTCTGAATTTTACCTCCTTCAGTTAACGATTTAGTTGCCGTTTGACTATTTGTAAATTGTGAAAAGAATTGTCAACATCTGTGGGCTTATGCCTGGTATAATGAAGCCGAGAATTAGTTCTTATATCTGTCAAATATCGTGCTATTTGACTGGCATTTTTCAGATTTTTATAAGCCTTCTCCAAATCTCGGTCTCGCCGAATTCCAGCCAAATCGCGAACATAGTCAAACAGGCGATCGTGAGGGGATGGGCGACCTGGGTATTTTTGTTCTAGATCCTCCCCCCGATCCTTGGCATACCATTGTACCCAGTGCAGGGCTGCGTAGAAACACATTGTCACCGCCCAATCAGGAGCAGTATCTCTGATACTAACAGCAGCTTCTTCATTATACTCAGCTTGTTCGCGATGGGAATGTTCGCTCGGCATAAAAATCAACAGCTATTTTCTAGTTTGTCCAGTAGTTTAATATTTTTAAGTTCAATAAATAAAACTTATGCAGTAATGCTACTAATAGTGTGGCGGGTACGTTAGCTTTCGCGTAACGCACCCTACGAATAGAGTATTTGCGTAAGTCATATTCAAGCTACAACCAGAAAATTACTGCTAGATTTTTCTGGTATGTAGTATTTGGGAGAACTTGAGTAACTTATACTAGATTGAGCAACTACTTTTGCCCATTCCTGAATTTTGACAAATTTCTCCACGACTTTTTCGTCGAAATACCATTTTTCATTAGTTTTATCCCGCAAATTCCATGCACAATCAATTACTAAATCTTGAATTTTGTCCCAAGTTTCATAATCTAATTCTGTTTCTGGGTGCAGTTCTAATTCAAAATCAATCCAGTGAATATCTGCGGCTCTAGGAGCTACTGCTCTAACCCTGGCGACACCATCAAACTTGGCTAATTCTTGCACTAATAACTGAACTTCTTTAGGAACAGGAGGGGAATTAAATGACTGGTTTGGCGTTAGATTAGAAGAAGAAAATTGGTATACTTTCCAATTTACTGCCTTCGAGGTTGAGGTGGGAAATCCTGCTGTCAATTTGCTGCTTGTTGTCATTTTCTATTCCTGCAAAAATTCATTGAGACGGTCTCTTAAAAATTTGGCTTTTTGCTTAGTGAAGGCAAAACTGCCTACCAAATTTTTTGTCGGTGTTGACTCCCCGTCGTCAGGAGTAAAAGGACTATCAGATAACATGCCTGCGATTAAGATTCCATCTCCATCATCAATTGCTACTACTACACCAGTCACTAGATAAACTTTATTCTTTTCTACATCATTCACTTGTGTCATCCTTTAGTATTACCCTACAACAACTATCACAATTTTTTGGGCTTTGTGGAAAACTAGGAAGTGGTTGTATTAATTTAGACAATTCCTAGTTTTTAAACAAATGCTAGCTGACAAATTGGGCTGCTTTTAGGAGCTAATTATTTAAGCTGCGCAGTTTTTTTTCTGTTAGGCGACAAGTCGGTAGTTGGACTTCTGTGACGAGACAGAGTAGCCCGGAACAGTCTTGACCAATAAAATTGTATAGCAAGGTGCATAATGCCACTGCTTGATTTTGTTTTGAGCGGACTCGGAACGGTTCAATGCTGAGTAATAGTCAGATTCGTTAGAGTTAGATTTTTCTTTTTGAATCATATTGTGGCTCCTTTGTACAGTTACAGTCAATATTATAGCGGTTTTCAGTTGGATCGAAAATACCCCAAAGGATGGGTACACTTGCGTTTGTTCTGACAATTACAAGTTTCTCTTCCCTGACAGAGAAGGGAAACTTGTAACTTATTAGTGATTTTGTAAGCAGAAAGGTTTCCATCCCCTTTCGGGGAAGTGAAGTTGGAAAGTTCAAAGTTTCTTTGTGATCTGGGTAGAACCCACAGAGTTTCCATCCCCTTTCGGGGAAGTGAAGTTGGAAAGTTCTTTGGGTGTTTCCGTTGGTTTTGTTACGCTTTGGTTTCCATTTCCTTTCGGGGAAGTGAAGTTGGAAAGCTAACAAATCCTGATGGGATCGTGGCTGCATTAACAACCTCTTTAGTTTCCATCCCCTTTCGGGGAAGTGAAGTTGGAAAGTCTATTTTTTTACTGTTTTTCCTTGTTAGAGACAAAAAAGTTTCCATCCCCTTTCGGGGAAGTGAAGTTGGAAAGAGTTCGCTGTAGGAGCCTTACACAGAGCGGGTTTCAGGCGACGAATCGACACCACTCAGAAAATGAGGCTGTTTCCAAGGAAAAATTGACTCAAACACGCACTTCAAACCCTTACTCTGTAAGGCATCGACACACCTCAACGAAAAATATAGGGTTTCGGCGATTTGCCGAGGTGTGTCGATTTTTTTTTGCACGGATTTGCCTATTCAGTTTTCCTGGTTCGGAAAAGGCTCTATCCACAACATTATAGCAATCAGCCAGGGCTGTCAAGCCTCAGCTAACTAGGGGCTAGAGGCTAGGGGAATGGGGAAAGTCAAGAAATTAAGTATTATTTCAATATTAATGGTGCGTTAGCTACGCATAACGCACCCTACAGATAGAAGTTTAGCGTAAGTATTATTTCAGTCAACGCATTTCACTTTCTTAATACTACCATCCTCCTTCAATTCTACAATCTCAACTTTAACTGTTTGTCCTTCAGAGAGAGAGTTGGCTTTTTTCGGTTCTTTTTCCGTTAGTTTGATAGTTCCCAAAATTTGGTATGTTACCTTATTTCCCTTAATGGCTGTAACCGTAGCTTCCATAATATCACCCACTGCAAAATTACGATTGCTAATCGCCTCAGCAATTTCCACTTGTCGCGCTGATTCCACAACTGGTGCGGTAATTTCTCCAATTGTGCCGGAATTTTTGTAATAGCGCATCAGGCGAGATACCCAGCCCAAAATTTGCAGGAGAATAGCGCCATCATTTTGATAAGCTTTGAGATATTTAGTACAAGCTTTGTCGATATTATTGTAATATTCAGCAGTCTTCTGACTATGCCCGATTTGTTTTCCATTTCTGACTAGGGCTTTGAGATAGTCAAAAAATCTGGTTCCAGCCTTGTCTTGGTGGGAGTAAGTGCGGAGATATGCGATCGCTTTTCCTAGTTCGTTGACATCTGTGTTATCTTGGACTAGGGTTTGTGCGATCGCGTGGGCTATTTGCCATTGCATTTCTGTTAGGGATGCTACAGTCATTTCAGGATTTATGGTATTTTCTGCGATCGCATCGGTTACTTGATTCATTTTCGCTCCATATTGTTTGTAGTAGGCACTTTAGTGCCTGCTTATGCTATATCTAGAAGCACTAAAGTGCTTACTACGAACATAGGAATATTGCAGTATTATTAGAATTTACTACTTCTTTTATTTTGATTCTTATTGCGCAATTCATTAAAAGATTTTGTTTTCATATTAATCCTTCATCTAAGCCCCTAATACCTGTGCTGCTGTCAGTTTCATTTCTGGGAAAGTTCGCGATAGTATGGGATCTTTATCTCGGTAAGAGGTAGACTGATAAACCCCATTTTTATCGAGTAAGTGGACGAAAACAGTCGGTATTTTAGGTTTACCTAAGTAATGACGACTGCCCAATGCCAGATAATCTACAATCCAATATTCAGAAATTCCTAAGCGTTGATATTCTTCTAGTTTGTCGATATAATCATCTTCCCAATTTGTTGATACTACTTCTACTGCTAGTGCGATTCCTTTATCTAAAGCGGCATAACTAGACCGAATAGTGGACCAATCTGCTCTTTTAATAATGCTAATATCTGGTTTGCGACCTTGATTTTCTCCTGTTTGAATAATGGCAGTGTTATTAACTACATAATCTAACTGCAAGTGTCTGATTTCGTCGTTGAAAGCAAACAAAATAAAAAAAGTTATATCGTCGTGCTGTCTCGTCGCCCTCATTTCGATAATTTCTCCTTCCACTAGTTCATAGATGCCACTTCCTTCAGGATACCAATCAAGAAATTGGTCAAAAGTCAATTTTTGTTTAATTCGTTCGATTGCTTGGGTCATTTTTACTTCTCCTAATTCAATACATTCCCGATGGTGGTTCGCGATTGCTCGGATATTTCAGTACAGCGGCTAATTCTGCCAATTGCGGTTTTTGAATTAAGTTAGAATGAGCAGCTTTAGTCATTCTCTGGATAAATTGTTGTAGGTTATTTCCGGTAAGTCTATCGGTTTCTGGGGGAGTATAATCAGAATAGCGATCGCGTAATTGTTCTTTACCTTCAACTCGTTCAATTTCTCTGACTGTGACTGTCATGGTTCCCATCCCAATTGGTTTGCCTCCTCCTACTTTTAGGGCGATGGGATATTGAGAATCTTGACCTAAAACTATCAATAAAGTTCCTAATTCGGCTGGAGTTAAGTTTTTGAATTGGATTTGTGTTTTAAAGGTATATTCTTTGGCTGCTTGCTGAACGGTAATTCCTCGATCTTGCCCTTTATCAATTGCCCGAATTGTGTGATAATAGAATTTGCGTCCTGCTACTTTACCTCTCCTGTCAAAATATGCGGCTCTTTGATCCGGGCGAGGACGATATAAAGAGGGCATAAATCCAGTGGCAAAACCTGTTGTTTCACACTTAGTATCGCTAAATTCAATTAATCCTTGCCAATCTAAAGCACCAAATACTTGACTGGCGGGACAAAGTTCTTCTTTCTTTTTACAGGGCAAACGTTCCGGCGGTATTTTATCTCTATACATTGAAGTAACTACTGCCAAAGTGCTATTAGTAATTGCTTCATAAACAGAGCGAATGCAGCCTTTTAAAGAACTTCCTTGAATTGAAAGTTTTTGGTCAATTCCCTGTACCATGGTTTTAATTAAAGGCACGCGACTGCCGATATCGCTACCCATGGCAACCACACCTGTGGAAACGTGTAAAGCAGTCTGGACTTGGAGAGTAAGGAATAGAGTACCATGAATGCGATCGCTCCTATATTTATCATGTCCCGCTGGACGTTGTAAAGTGGGGCGTTGTGGCGGAAATGAAACAAAACCATAAGGTTTGGGTGCAATTTCCGATGATGAGGAACTTCTGTCACTATGACGAGGTGGTTGAGGGCGATTTACTGTCATTTTTTATTCCCCACTGTGAGGGCAACAAAGTGTACGGTTGCTGTTTTACTGTCGATAAAGTAGCGTTGTTTTACATCCAAATCTGCCGTATAAAATTCTTTAGGAAAACGGGTTTCGGTTTGGGAATATAAATGGGCATCTCGCTCTTGAGTTTGCCAAGCATCACCCACAAGTGTAAAATCTTCATGTTCCCCTGCAATCGTTAAAAGCAAGACATCGTAAACTCCCTGACGTTTGTACTTCCATCTTAGTTCAGATTTGCGATCGAACATTTGCCCCTCAATCATGGGAAAATCTGTTTCTAGAGGTGGCTGTTTTTGAAAGCCGCTAACTTTGTGAGATAAACGCCAGAAATAGTAACTAGATTCGTTAGCTGATTTTTCGATTAACTCGATAAGTTGAGAGACTGATAAATATGCTTTACCAACACCAACAAAAGGTTTCATGCTGCCCCTACTAATAAATTACGCCAAGACTTAACTGCACGGACAAATAAATTCTGAACTCCAGTTTCACCATCTCCCTGCCAAGTTAGTTGCACCCCAAAACCGAATTTTATGCAATCACCAGCTATAGGAGTTTCTTGGCAATCTCTTGTGGGAAATCCATAAGATTGTGCTTCAGTTGCTTCGAGAAACTCACCCGCACCCAGTAACATATTAATCGCCCATTGTTTTTCACTGCCAAAGGCGCGAATTTGGCGATTTTCAGTCAAAATACAACCAGGATATTGCACCACCGCTGAATTAAATTTTACTTGCACCGTACCCAACCCGCGAGACTTAGCAAAACCTAACCCAAACCAACCATCATTTAAGTCTCGCAAAACTAACCCAATTAATCCTAATTGAGCTAAAGTAAAGTTTTTGAGATGAATTTTGGTGCGGAATTCTCCCGCAGTACAAACTTGATAGTTAAAAGGACCAACGGCAACTGAACCAAATACTCTGTCAATTGCGACACCATTCCGTTCTTCAACCTTTGGTTTAGCTTTATCCTTGTCAGGATAGGCATCTTCTATTCTGACTCGACTAGCAATAGATTTATTACCAAACATTTGGTCAGTAAAAGAAGATAGTCGATAAATATCGCAAGCTGATTTATCTTTCAAATAGTCATACTTATCATTTAAAGGGTCATTTGCCCAAGGATTATTGGGCTTTTGGGAGTTATAACGTTCGCTACCTACGGTTCTCACAATCCGTTCAGCATGAGCGCGAATTGCCCCTTTAAGACTACTTCCAGGTAAATAAATTGAACGTCCACCCCCATGATAGGTTTCCACAAATTCCATATCTGGTTTGGTGGGATCAGCCCCTTCTTTACCAGATTTAATCAGAATTGGTCCGTCAGGAATTATGGTTAGGTCTATTGTACAATGGTTAACAAATCGTTTGTGCATAGTTGGTTAAGTTTGAGAGGTTTAATTTAGATGTTATGGCATTGTTAATTATCTCGGAAATCCGCCAATCCCGCCAAGCCCGCCAGAGAATAAATTCTCTGTCTAATAGCTTAAGTCCATTGAAATGGACTGAATTTATTATTATTATTTAGTCGGTTTCAACCGACTTTAGCTGTTAGACAGTGGTTTTAACCACTGGCGGGTTATGCTGGCGGGTACAATATCTGATCGGTAGTAGTAACAGACTAACCAGATTATTATTAGTCTAAATGCCCAACTCTTAATCTAATTAACAATCAAGCAGCTACTAACTCATTAAGCTGAACTTCACACTGTTGAAAAATATAATTAACAACAGCAAAAAGTTCGTCTAAATCCTGAATTGTATAGTCAGCTTTATTCCGGGTAAATATATTGGCTTCAAGTTTGCCAAATTCCCAATATTTGCCATTAGAGACAATCCCAAAAACAGTAACTTTTAGTTCGTCATTCAATTTTTGTGCCGCCACCATTTCAGCTAAACACTGTGCCCAACCCTCATCAAATTTATCTTGCTTTGCTTCAACCAATAAGAGATAGGGCTTGCCAAAAACAAATTTTCCTAAAGGAGAACGTTTGACCAAGATATACTCAGGAAACCCGCAAAGATTTTGGTCGTAAGTAAGAGATTTGTGTCCCCATAAAACAAACTTGCTACGATAGTGTTTCCAAACCTCCTTAATAACTGGATAAATCAAGTTTTCACAAATCGAAAATTCTGAGTTATCGGGAACTCCATCCTCCATAATAGTTTCTAAATCTTCTCGAAAGTAATCTGGAATCTTAAATTCCAAGCCAACGATAAAATTTGCTTGATTGTAAGTCACCTGAAACTCTTGGAGAACTTCACCGATATCTTTATAATTGCTGAAAACCATAATCACCTCGTTCAGTGTTACTGTTAATTAAGCTAGTACTAATTCATTTAGTTGCAATTCACATTGTTGAAAAATATAGTTAACAGCAGCAAAAAGCTTGTCGAGTTCATAGATAGTGTAAGGAGTAATGTTTTTGGTGAAGATATCTCCTTCTAGCTTGCCAAATTGCCAAGTATTACCATTAGACACAATTCCCAAAATAGTAACTTGAAGTTCATCATTAAGTCGCTGGGCAGCAATCATTTCAGCTATGCACTGCGCCCAGCCTGCTTCAAATTTATCTTGCTTGGCTTCAATCAAAAGAAAATAAGGTTTTTCAAAAACAAATTTTCCTAAAGGAGAGCGTTGAGCCAAAATATACTCAGGAAAACCACACAAATCTTGGTCGTAGGTAAGAGACTTATGACTCCATAAAACAAATTTACTGTGATAAGTTTTCCAAACTTCTTTAATAACTGGATAGATCAAATTTTCGCACACAGCAAACTCGGAATTGTCCACAACTGCTTCCCGCATCATAAATTCTAAGTCTTTACGGAAATAGTCAGGGATACTAAACTCAGCTTCTCCCATGAAATTAGCTTCAGTATAAGTAACTTGAAACTGTTTGAGAACTTCACCGATATCTTTATAATTGCTGAAAGCCATAATCACCTCACGGATGTTACTTGAAATTTATCAGAAATTTTCTCATTCAGATGCTTAATAAGTTCTGCTACCCAATAGTCTTTAAAGTCTACAGCATCTTCATAAGCACTATCGTCTCCCATAACCAATTTTTTCAGATATTGAATTAGCAAATCAGGTCTATCTTCAGGATAGTCAAACCAGCGCATTTTGTCGATATCCAGTCTCACGACTCCTAAACCACGGGATCTCCCCCCACCCAAAGGAATTTGTTCGGTTTCAAATTGGTGCAAGCCAATCGTTAATAAACCCAATTCCCAATCTTCTGCATTTTCGACAATAGCTTTAAAGTCAAAAGGTGTACCAGCGGGAACTACTTGAAAATCATATAATTTTCCATCTGCTGCTGTTTCTGTGTCTCTGTCAATGGCTACTCCATCTCTTTCTTGATATTGTCCAAACCACGCATCTGGTTGTACAGTTAAATCTCGCACTTGGAATTTGCTAGCCATCCAAGGAGTGCCAAATAAACTACCAATATCGTCTGTTATTCCGATGAGTTCTTGTGTTAAATTCAAGTCATTATTTTTGTATTTTACTTTCAAATCTTTGACTTGATTGTTTCTAGTTGAACTTGTGTAGTTAGCCGGATCTTCAGCTAGATTTGGGTCGATACCTCGGAGGAAGCTTTCGAGGCGCGATCGCAAAGCCCCTTTAAAACTAGATCCGGGAATTAAAGGTTTACCCAAAGCATCTTTAATTACGGGTAAATCTGAGCCAATGGGTTCGGTGGAACGTCCTGCACTAATGCGTAATGCGGTTACAGTTGTGAGGGTTCCTGTTATTTCTAGTCTGTTTTTGAATGTGTCAAACATAAACTTATCCAGGTATTTTTAATTCAAAATTAAACAACTGAACAGATCTTGTACGGATAGCTGTAATAAATCTTCCAGAGAACTCAAAACAGATAGCATATCTCCATTTTGCTTAGTTTCTGGTTGTTTGCCCGGTTTAAATATCATTATCAGTTTCTCTTGAGGATCGATTAACCATCCCAATTCTGTGCCATGATTTAAACAAAATAAAATATTGTCAATTACACGAGTTGGACTTTGATCTGGTGATAATATTTCTATTGTCCAATCTGGGTGAATTTCAAAGGTATTCTCAATTTCTCCATTAGCATCCAGAGGAATTCGCTGCCAGGAAAAGACTGTTATATCTGGGATAATTGATCTCCCACCAAAAGTACAGCGTAACTCTGTAAAAGCACTTGCTATATGTTCCGGTTCAGCTACTTGATTGATTTGTGTAGCGAAACGGATTTGTAGTCGGCTATGTTTCCCTTTTGGCATTGGTTTCTGGTAGATGTTTCCGTCGATATATTCGCTAGCAGGTTTGGTTTCTGGCATTTCCAGAAATTCTGTTAGGGATAGTTTAGGTGGAGATTGGATTGCGGTCATAGTTGTGAGGGAGTGTAACTAATGGTATTTTGTAGGGTGGAGAGGCGCGATCGCAAAGCCCCTTTAAAACTAGATCCGGGAATTAAAGGTTTACCCAAAGCATCTTTAATTATGGGTAAATCTGAGCCAATGGGTTCGGTGGAACGTCCGGCACTAATGCGTAATGCCGTTACTGTTGTGAGCGTTCCTGTGATTTCCAGTCGATTTTTGAAAGTATCAAACATTTGATTTTACCTGCCTTTAATTCCTTCACTTCTTTCAACATGATTGTGAGTTCCGTAATATCTAAGAGACAAGCTACTTTTCTCTAATACTTTGCAGCTAACTCGCAACCCTAACGTATCTCGAAAATGATCGATACTTGTATTTGTATATCTTTCAAATTGCAAGCCACCATCCTTTTTTAATTCGCCCACACCATCTTTATTTTTAGCTAGTAAATAAGCTACTTTAGCTAAAGTCTCCTGTAATTCTGCCCTCTTTTTTAAGTCAGTTTGATTTTTGTAATCATCTTTAAAGCTACCCGCATACTCTAATTTGGGAAATTTGAGCAATTCTCCTGAAAGAATTTCACTTTTGCATTGATTCCAAATCAGTTGACCCCAAATTGATAAAGTAATTTCATTTCCGTCAAGTAAAACCCAATCTTGGGGAACTTCTTTAGCTTTTTCCGAGGATGTAGATATTTCCCCAGCACTCATCATGGCTAATTGTACTTTGTAAGGTGCAACTTTCTCTACATCAACTTTTACAGGAAGCTTGGGAATCGTGATTAATGTATTCGATCCTTCAAACACATAAATAATTTTATCAGCATGAAACATTCCGATTGTATTGAAATAGCCTTGCAGAGCCTTGAATCCACCGACAAGATTAAAGCAAATCGTGTATTGGCAATCTTTACATTTTTTAATCGTTTCTTGCATCGAAGGAATCAACTTTGCCATCCCTTCTACAAAAATTTCGCTGCTAGCAGTAGAAAGTCCAGACTGAGCATGAATGCTTATATTAGTTAATCCCTTGCGCTTTAAAAAAGACTCAACTATTTCAGCCGCGACTCTACCTTGTGCAGTATCAGTAGTAATTAATAAGTGCATATCTGGTATACCCTGCTCTATTTGCTCATTGTACAAACCATAAATACCATTTAGTTCTGCGCTAGCTTTTCTGATTTTATCGGTATCACTACTAGACAGTTCTTGTTCTGCTCTTTCCTTCAATTCTGAAATAATTTTTTTAATTACTGGATCGTGTTGGATTTCATTATCGGTATAGTTTGCTGTTTGCTGTAGTCTTTCATACCAGTCATTGTCATCTATATCTGGATCTATCTGGTTAGTTAACACGCTAGTGCCAACGGTGGAAATTACAAGTTTAGTCATAATTTTGTCTTCCTAAGTAATTGCAAGTTGACAACTAAGATTGACCTTTCTTTTTGTAGACTAGATACCGAGCGCCATAGCCTAGATATCGACGGGTAAGCTCTATCCAAATTTGATTAAAAGAATTTTCGGCTTTGGCAGTTCTGGCAATATCCTGAGCAGTAGCTTTGATATTTCTGTCAATATCAGAAATGATTCTTTGAGCTAAAGAGTTTTCCCCTCTGCCCCATTTTCTATCGCGACCTACTTGATAAAGCAAAAAGTTTTTGATTACTTGTGTGCTTTCAGTTGTGTCAGCAACTCTTACTAAGTTGCGAAATTGTGATTCTTCTAAGTCACCGTAAGAACTTGTATCCTCTAAGGCTGTTTGAATGTCAGTCACTAACTTATCTTCAGCTCGGCGAATGCCTTGCAGAATTTTGAGTTGTTTTTGTGGATCTAGTGATTCGCTCATACTGGCTTGTCTCTAAATATATTATGAAACTGGTTACAAATTTGAATTTGACCGAAACCTTCAGAAGTTCGATCGCCCAATCCCCTCATTTCCAACTCTCCCAACACGTTATCCCATATCTCCCGTTGAGTTGTACTGAACAAATAAACTGAACCTTTGTTAGTTATTAACTCTACATCTTTCATCAATCCCCAAGCCGCATTCCAGCCAGATAGATAATCGTAACTGCTGTACGCTGCTTCCAGTTTCAATGATGAATCTTCAACTTTGGCAAACTGCTGCAACATCTTTTCGGATATTACAGTGGTGCGCCGCCAGTTTTCGGTGAGGATTGCGTCAGATTGCAAGTCAAGGGTGAAAAAAGTGCGATCGCCCGGTAACTCCTGCAACGGAACGCCAAAAATTCCCCATTTCTGCCAACGGTCTTGTATGGAATTAGTAAATTTAGTGATTCTTTGCTGTACATCCATTCTAGCACTAACAGGCTTTTTTGTGTTAATTTCAACTTTTCCTAATCCTCTGGAAGTCGAGCCGCCTAAGCGAAAGTTTTGATTTCGCAGTTGAATGAAATTACCCAAAGATTCTGCTAAATCGTCCTCCACTAAAATTGCACCTCGATAGCAAACAGGCTGCTGTTTCTTCTCCTGAGATTCATTCAAAACTTCAACGCTGTAAAGTATTTCTTCCTCTGATGCAGCCCTGCGACGATTGATACCAACTCTCGTTAACAGGCGTTTGTTAGCACTTAGGCTGTGGTACTTATCTTTGAATTTACAGTAAAAACTAATGCCAGCAGGCTCGACTCTCCCTCCGTCTTTGGGGCAATTCGGATCGTAGGGATATCCATAACCTTCGGCACAAAAGCGATCGATTAAACTATCAAAAACACCATTTTTTTCTGGATCGTCTTCTCTACGCTTGAAACCAGGCTTATTTTTAGAACTTAGTGCGGTAGTAGGTAAAACTCCATTGTCTTCAAATCTTGCTTGAGGGATGATCTTTCCATTAATTACTAATGCTGGATAAGCATTCTGAAAAATTGCTGGATTCTCACTCAAAAATAAACTCTGAAAATCACCGCCATTTTCGGTTAAATTGCTGAATTGATGACCGGATTCGGTTAAAATTTGAGCAGCTACAGCACCCCGAATCACTGTACCGGGAACATAGTCTACAGCTTCGCTAATCGAGCCTCCGGGTTTGTGTCGCGCGATCGCTAAAGGTGATAAAGCCTTAATTTCCAGTTCAATTCGCTGCATTATTCTCTCCTTTTGCTAAAAAATTCCAATCTTCGTCACTCACATCAAATTCAGGTAATTTGTCCCAACTCAGCCATCCCAAACCGACTGATTTACTTCCGCCTAATGCGTGAATGTGTTTGAAAGCGGCTAAAATCAAAGGTTTGGCATAAGTTGGACAATTTGGTAACAGGTGAATTTGACCTTCAAACTTCAGTGAAACATTAGCTGGAGAAGTCTCTAAAAAATAAAGTTTTTTCTCTTCTGCTGTGCGTCTTCGGCGGTTCATTGTGACTCCTGGGCGTATAACTTCAGGTAAGTTATCTGGATCTTCCGTGCAAATTAAGTCGTCAATAATGATGCGCGATGACAACACTGGATCGCCGAAGATTTGGCTAATTAAACAGTGATAAGTATCATCATATCCCGAGACTTTGTATTGGCTGCGTTTGAATTTATCCGGTGCATTGTCTCTCCGAATAACCATCTTACCTGCATTCGGAGATTCGCAAACTTCCCAACCCAAACCTCTAGCAATTTTCTCGCATTCGTGACGGAGGCGGCCTTTAATTTGAGAACCGGGAATTAATAAGTTGCCTTCTGAATTGCGGACGATCGGCTTATCTGCGAGAGAACCGGAGGAACCGCCAGCACCCACACACAAAGCTGTATCAATTACTGCTGTAAGTGTATAGGTTTCAACTAAATTTGAAAGTTCATTGAGAACAATCATGAGTCTACCTCCATATTTGCTAAGTCTTCTAAAATTGGTTCGGAATCTTTTTCAATGAAATCGTAAATATCTACAAGTTCTCGCCAGATGGTTTCATAAACTCCCTCTTTTAAATCGAACATCCAAGGAGCCAAATTTCCCTTATTTTCTTTGTCTTTTGGTTTGCACCAAGCATCTTCAAATTCTGCTTTTAATTCTGCCTTGCCTTGTTTCAGTCTAGTTCGGAAATAGCGGTAATTGAGGATTGTAGTTTGTTTTCCTCGTTCTAGAAAACTACGAATTTGGTAGAGTTGTGATTTGGGAAAATCAGCTTTTTTCAAGACTTTAACAGACTCAATTAATCCGCCTATTTCATGTAAAGTATAAGGTGCAGCGTATAGCTTTAGTTTTGCTCCTCGATCCACAGTTAAACCTTCTTTGCGAAAGCTTTCAATATTGGATGAAATCATGGTAACAGATTTCATTACTAAAAAATCTATGGTTCCTCCCAAATATCCAGCATCTTTCAATATTTTGCCAGTTTTCTTGGCTGACTTGAGGAGCTGATTTGTCAAATTCTGTGCATAATAAATTGGGGTGTCCTCTGCTGTAATTAACACTCCCGCTGACATACTTAACTCGCACTCAGAAGAAATTGCTTTTTCTGGATAATAGCGGTGTGCTGCGTAACTAGGACGGCTATTATCCAGTCTATAACCACCTGTTTGTAGCAATATATTTTCAAATTCTTCGCCGATGGTTTTAGCAATCGCCAAAGCTCGATCGGCTGGCACAATCAACATCACATCATCACCGCCGATCGCCAAAATCTCAAAAGGATGAATCCAGCGCTCGTTGCGGTTCTCATTATCTGGATCGGTTAAATTATTCAATTGATGGGGTTTGAGATGTTGTGCCAATGCTTTGTAAACAGATTGTTCAGTTGCCTTGAAAATATCTTCACTAAATATTTTGTACTCTTGTGGAGTTTTAATTTGCTGAATGTAGCCGCCCATATTATTGCCATCTGCATAAATATACGCGACAAAACCTTTACAATTATTGCCAATTTCTCTGAGCGATCGCGCTTCTTCAGGCTTAGTTTTATCTCGATAATAGTCGGTGGCTAATTGACTATTTTCTGGCTTATTTAAGTAATCTTCAAATTCTGCTACCCAACTTTTAATTCTAATACCAGTCGGCTGCCAATCAAGACCGAGACTTGTAAACCAAGGCGGTAAATTTTCCTGAAATACCTCTCGTTTAGCTATTTGCCCTGCAATCCGCTTGCGCACTAGCGATTCAGATAGCGATGGATTACCGGGAAGACTGCTAATTCTAGCAATCGCCGATCGCCGATCGCTCTCATCTCTCCTCAAATAAGGATGTGTTTCAAACATCGGCGGATATCGACGGCTGGGGCGATTTGGAAAATCATTACCACTTCGGCGCTGATTAAACAAAACGGCTAATTTTGTTGTCAGTTCATTAAAACTTTTGTGATTCTTGAATTTCTGAATTCGTTCTAACTCATTTGCAGGAAATCCGAAGTAAGCTTGAACCAGTTGTTGATTATAATTTTCATGATACCAATCAAGCCAAGGTGTATTTTCTATCCTCTGTTTTAGCAAGCCAAAGCGAATTTCTAAAAGCCTAAATGTCTCTCCAACAGCACAAGAATTCGCCGTTAAAGTCTCGTGAGTATAGCGTTTTTCAATGGCATTAGCTAAGTCATCTACAAATGCAGCCGGACAAAAAGCGAGGATGTTGCCACCCTTGTAGTAGACAAGTAATTCTTTAACCAAAGCTGCTTCTAAATTAGGAAAGTTTTCCTTTAGCCATTGGGAAACTGAAACAGATTTTTGAGGTTCGCCAAAAAAAGCAGGGATATCGACTAAATTAATTCTGTCTAGTAAAGCTGATGCGCCGCGAATATCTGGTAGTTTTGCCGCTTCAAACACATACTGTTTAATTTTAGTTGCACCGCCGTAAACTAAGCCAATTTTAGATTCCCCTAAAATAGGATGTTTTTTTGTCAATTGCTTAAGATCTTCGAGAGTTTCAGGAAACTCAAGTTTTTCTAGTTCCCTGACTTGATCGACAATTTCCTTCACCTCTGCGGGTACTTCCTCCCCATGATGCAAAGCCCGTCGCATTTCCTGCAACACGCTTAAATCAAACTGAGGAAGTCGCCCCTCGCCCCAAGCCAAACACCAGGCTATGGCAATCGTCATCGATTTTTTAGAATCTGTCATCTCATTTAGGTAAGCGAATATAAACAGGTTCGTAGTAAGCACTTTAGTGCTTAACATAATAAGCTTTTGAGGCACTTTAGTGCCTACTACAAACACTAACAAAACCGGACTTGATATAAATGTCTTAACCTCAATGCGTAGTGCTTTATCCTTTATAACCCCAATTGGAAAATGAGGTTTCCAATTGCGAGTATAATCTCTCGCCGACTTAATGCTCTTAAATTTTAACTCCTAACACCGTTGGCGTAGCCTGCGCGAAGCGCATACTCCTAACACCGAACTCAGGTTACAGGTATAAGGGCTATACTAAAACTAGTATCGCTGGGTAAAACTAACAATGTCTATTACGCTCGATCTACCACCAAAAGTTGAGGCGCTGCTGCGACAGCGTGCTGCAAGTACCGGACAAGATATTTCGCAAATGGCGCTAGCACTTCTGACTTTAGGGCTGAGTTTGGACGAGCAAGATTTTTTTGAGGCTTTAAAGGGAATCCAACGGGGGCTTGATGATTTTGATCGAGGACAATTTTCGAGTTTAGAGGAGTTTATTGCCGAACAAAACCAGAAATATGGATTGTCTCTTGAAGTATGACGTACCGCATTGATTTCTCCAGCATTGCGAAAGCTGAATATGAATTTTGAGGGGTGAAACTCCTATTCCTGGTACTTTTAACTAACTGCTATTGAGCTTTTCGCTAATTGCCGTCAAGGTTTCAGACTTATACAGCAAGCCCTAACTAGGCGATCGCAAAATTGATGCTAGATCTGGACTTTTCTATCGTTTCCATCCCCTTTCGGGGAATCGGACTTGGAAAGTCCTAGCGTTGTTCGGGATTGTAACTAGTATCTCGTTTCCAATTGTAGGCTCAAGCAGAGGGTGATTTAAGTGCCTTGCGAAACTCACTCGCTGCTTCCAACCGAGAAGTCTCAGCCATCAAGACGCAGCGGGTGAGTAGCTCAATACTGAGGGTTGCCATTTCGGGTATTTCACTGCGGGTGATTTTGTCATAATGGTTACCACGTAGGCGGTAGAGGCTAAATAAACTGTCTTGCCAAAACCACACTTCCGGCACTCCTAATGCTTGATACCGCTTGAGCTTATTCAAGCCGCCACTGCTGAATACAACTTCGATGACGAGATCCGGGATTGGCTTGGATACCCCAAAACAGTAGGATTCATCAGCTTGGGCAGAGGCTTCTCCTTCTCGCTCTTGTGTCATGCAACCTGTGGGTTCAAATTCAATGGCGTTTTCCAGGCAAAATAATCCAATTAAAAAGCCGATGAGACGACTAAAGACTTCATGTTCGCGTCCCGGCATGATAATTTCAATGGTATTGTCGTAGTAAGCGAGCCGAATCCCCTTTGAGTCAGCAAAAGCAGTCTGAATCAGCTTGAATTGTTGCCAGGTAGTGCCGGAATAGACAAGGCGTTGGTCAGTGGAAGGTGGAGTGAGAAGAGGAGTTTGCGTCATAGTAAGCTGTCACCTGGCGTGGCATCCTATTCTTTATCCTACAACATATTGATATGAAACAGATCCATTTAACCTGGTAGAGCATTCCGCTCACCAGTTTTCTGCTGCGTTTCCATCCCCTTTCGGGGAAGCGGACTTGGAAAGAGTCGGCTGGCGAACGCCTTGAAGAACTCCTTGCCTACAAGTTTCCATCCCCTTTCGGGGAAGCGGACTTGGAAAGTTTGGAGTCTTTAATCATGGCTAAGTTAAATGTTTCGTTTCCATCCCCTTTCGGGGAAGCGGACTTGGAAAGGGTTGTTACGTGGACAACGCCAAGCGCAACGGGCGCAAGTTTCCATCCCCTTTCGGGGAATCGGACTTGGAAAGTAAGAAAAACTTTTCTGCAGAGGAATTGCTGGAAGTTGAAGTTTCCATCCCCTTTCGGGGAAGCGGACTTGGAAAGTTAAGTTGATTGCTCAACCCGCTCCACAAGGAGCGGTTAACGGGTTTCCATCCCCTTTCGGGGAAGCGGACTTGGAAAGGCTATGACTATGATTTCACCCGAGTCGTAGATGTCTCGTTTCCATCCCCTTTCGGGGAAGCGGACTTGGAAAGAGTTCGCTGTGGAACCCTTACCCAGAGCGGATTTCAGACGACGATTCGACACCACTCAAAAGATGAGGCCATTTCCAATCAAAAACTGACGAAAAAACCAATCTCAAACCCTTACTCTGTAAGGCATCGACACCAGTCAACGAAAACAATAGGGTTTCAGCGATTTGGCGAGTGGTGTCGATTTTTTTTTGGCACGGATTTACCCATTCAATTTTCCTGGTTCGGAAAATGCTTTGTCCGTAACACTATAGCAGTTAGCCGTAATTGTCAAGCCTCATGGAGAGGGAAAATGGCGAGATGTCGGGAAATTTAGGTGGAGTCTCTCCCCTCCGAACTCCGAACTCAGGTTAGTTATATAATTTGATAGTCTAGGAACCCCTGCATTTCTAATGAATTTGGATTGGATTACCCCAGCGCAACGTCTTGCTGCATTACCCCCCTATGTATTTGCCCGTTTAGATGAACTAAAAGCCCGCGCCCGGGAACAAGGATTGGATTTAATCGATTTGGGCATGGGTAATCCCGACGGCGCTGCGCCACAACCCGTTATTGAAGCCGCCATTGCCGCCCTACAGAATCCAGCTAACCACGGCTATCCCCCATTTGAAGGGACTGCTAGCTTCCGCCGCGCTATTACTAATTGGTATCGCCGCCGTTATGATGTTGACTTAAATCCAGATAGTGAGGCTTTACCTTTATTAGGATCTAAAGAAGGACTAACTCATTTAGCTTTAGCTTACATTAATCCCGGTGACTTAATTTTAGTCCCTAGTCCCTCCTATCCTCCCCACTTTCGCGGTCCATTAATTGCAGGTGGAGAAATTTATAACCTAATTCTCAAACCGGAAAATGATTGGCTAATCGATTTAACCGCAATTCCTGAAGAAATTGCCCAACGAGCCAAAATTCTCTATTTTAATTATCCCAGCAATCCGACTACCGCAACAGCTCCCCGCGAATTTTTTGAAGAAATTGTGGCTTTTGCCCGTCGCTATTCTATTTTGCTAGTTCACGATTTGTGTTATGCTGAATTAGCTTTTGATGGCTATCAGCCTACTAGTTTGCTAGAAATTCCCGGTGGCAAGGAAATTGGTGTCGAATTCCATACTTTATCGAAAACCTACAATATGGCAGGTTGGCGAGTCGGTTTCGTTGTCGGAAATCGCCATATTATTCAAGGATTGCGTACCTTAAAAACTAATCTGGATTACGGTATTTTTGCTGCATTACAAACAGCCGCTGAAACTGCTTTGCAATTGCCAGATAGCCACCTCAATGAAGTCCAAGGGCGTTATATTCGTCGCCGGGATTTCTTGATTCAGGGATTAGGGGAATTAGGTTGGAATATTCCTAAATCTAAAGCAACTATGTATCTTTGGGTTCCTTGCCCTCCCGGTGAAAGTTCCACAGATTTTGCCTTAAATGTCTTACAAAAAACTGGTGTGGTAGTCACCCCAGGAAACGCCTTTGGCATCGGGGGTGAAGGCTATGTAAGAATAAGTTTAATTGCAGAATGCGATCGCTTGGGTGAAGCCATAAACCGCTTGAAACAAGCTGGTATTCGCTATCAGGGTTAGGGAGTGGGGAGTGGGTTCGACAGTTTTGAGTTTTGAGTTTTGAGTTTTGAGTTTTGAGTTTTAATTGAAAACTGAGAACTCAACACTGAGAACTATTCCGGGGAGTGTAGTATAAAGATTAAGAGTGTGTCAGATGATCGAGCTAAAATCGCTAATTTTTCCAAGTTTAGTAACCCTCGTCAGCTTAATTGTTTATTTTGTCCTGATTATCAATGTGGGCAGGGCTAGGTCAAAGTATAACGTACCTGTACCCCAAACTTCAGGAAATCCAGATTTTGAAAGAGTGTTTCGAGTTCAGCAAAATACTCTAGAACAACTCATTCTATTTCTGCCAAATTTGTGGTTATTCTCTTTATTTATCAGCCCAATTTGGGGTGCGGGAATCGGTACAATCTGGGTGATTGGACGGATTATATACGCTTGGGGTTACTATCAAGCGGCGGAAAAACGAATACTTGGTTTTGCAATCAATAGCCTCTCCACTATGGTACTTATTATAGGTTCCCTAGTCGGGATAATTAAAATATTTGCGACTGGAGTCTAATCTATATAATTATGAGTTTTGTTAGGGAAGCGGGACGAAGTCAGTTTTGGGGAGCATCCCGAGCAAGGAAGAAATGCAGATTGTATTCTTGCTTGGGATGCTCCCCAGTTTTGAGTTTTGAATTAAAACTCAAAACTCAAAACTCAAAATTCAAAACTCTCTTCCCCATTCCCTTTAACTATCAGATTGCGGATTTACTGGAAACTCAGTTATACAATCAATTTGTTGGTCTAAACATATTAGCAGTTTTTTAAGGTTTGCTTCCTCTTCTATAGGGAGATCGTAACGAAAAGAGCGATCGCGCATTTCCTTAAGTTTTCGTCGCAATACGTGAGCTAAATTTAGGGATTCCTGTCCCAGTTTTTCCAACTTTTTTCGCTGGTAAAATTTCAAAGCCGCTCCCCGCAAGACTTGGAGGGTTGCTTCTTCTCCGTGAGAACCCGGCATAACCTGCAAGCGCAGCAGAAGGCATTCATTTTGATACTGTCGCTCAATCTCTACTTTTTGAGGTTTTACGACAGGCTCCAATGGTAAATTAACCAAACGTTTAAGTTCAATAATTAAATCTTGAAATAGCGAAACACTTAAAGTTTCTAATACTGATTGCAATATACCATCTTGACTCCAGAGAATGCGACCACTATCAGGTTGTCGCTCAAAATAAAGCCGACCAATTCCACCCATTAAGACACGACCTAATAACTCTTGTAATAACCGATCGGGGGGTAAAGTAGCAAGAAACTCCATCGGCTCAGAGAGATGAAGGGCTGCCACCTCCAGAGGTAGAGTAGTCTCTCCTAAAGTCGCAGCCATTGATGCCTCTCCATCTTGTGGCTTCTGTGACGAGACTAAGGATAGATCAATCGGCGTGGAAGATACGGCTTTTGATGCTACAGGAGCAGGCGTTTCAGTAGTAGGTGAATCTGATACAGCAGGAGGATCTGAATCTTGTAAAATTAGAGTTGGTTTTTCAGCGGGAGGAACCTGTTTCTTCGGCTTAGATTTTCGCTTCTGAGTGCGTTTGGCGGTTTGAGAATAGTTTAAGTAAGCTGACAGCATCAAGTGATGAGTCTTAGTGGTAATTTGTTCCGTCTTGAGGGAACAGTTGAGGTAAGCCAGAATATTACGGGCATAATCCAGGGAAGAGGAGTCATGAGGATCTACCATACCCAGTTTGAGGTACTTACCTTCCAATGCCAGGGGTAGGAATTGATAGTACAGGCAAGCTTCAAAGGGCAGAATGCCATCAATTAGCCGAAACATTTGCTCTGTATCCATGCCAGATACTTCCGCAGCCTGAGACGGATCGGTAGGCTCTTCGGAATTTTCAGAGGAATCTGGGTGCCTTGGTAACGACGGCATTATAACTTCTCCATCCTGAGAATTGGCTTATCCATTAGCCAGATGAGTGCCATTTTTAAAAAGTTCTAGTTAGGCACTATCATATCAATTTATGGTGACGCATGTAATTCCCTGAGTAAAGATAAATATCTTGATAACTGAAACGCATCTCCTGACACTACTGAAAGCAGATAGATGCAGATGAATAGTCATGGAAAAATAATTTTTAGACCTCGAGCCAAGACAATCTAGACAATGAACAGACTTATAAATAGGGTTTTAATTCAATAAATATTTCGTTAACATTCCTCCAAATTATATTCCTAATCAAGTTATTTTTTTACCTACCCCGATCGTCTCTAGCTGAGGCTTTCAGCTAGAATCATGGCTTAAGAAGAGCCTCGGATTGCTTGAGCGGCTAAATAAAGCTTGCTCCATTCACCGATCGCCTGGTTCATCTTGAAATTAAACTCTTTGGCGATCGCATCCAATCCTTTCCCGCCTTTCAACTGTTCGAGGAAATGGCGTTGCTCTTCTGTTAGGCTGTCACAATAATGTTCCCACTGGCTCGGTGTTAAGCCCAGGTTATGATCGCTCAAGGATGCTTCCAGCCAACTGGCGACTAATTCTGGTTTCGCTTTAATGGCAAATACCTGAATCGCATGGTATTTAATTTTTTCTCGCAGTCGATATACCTTCTGGGTAGGTAAGTTTAAAGCAGTGGCGATTGCTTCAGGAGATTTCCCTTGAAGATAAAGCCGCAACCATTGCGCTGCCTGGGCACCCAAGTTTTCCGCCAGATAAGCTTCAAATTCCCGCCGTACAGACTGGCGCTGCATTTGTTGCTCTTGCCAGGATTGAGATTCTTGATAATCGCTAACCGCTTGGTTGTCCAACAAACTAACAGATGTGTCTGTGTCCTCCGGAGTTACTGACTCGGAAACTAGTCGTATTATCTCCCCTTGGGGTACATTAGTCATCCCTCCCCGTGCCGATCTTTTGAGAAAGTTAACAAATCTATAGACTAGCAGGGGTTGGTTACGGACTGGACGCAAACAATATTCTTCCACTGTAGTCAGCAATAAAGCATCCCGCAGGTGGATATTGTCTGTACATTGGGCAATCCAGGTAATTTGCCTTTGGATATAGCGATCGCTATTTAATAATTCCTGAATCACCTCTTGCAAAACATCCACAACAGCTCGCTGGCGATCGCGGCTCAAAGACACCCAAGTCCGAATCTTATTGCGTAAGGTTACCACAGAAGCTAACCGGGTTGTCAAATTTCGGTACGCTTGCTTAGGCTCCACCCCTAAATAGCGGTGTCGCAAAATCCGGTAGCGATATTCCATCGCTTGGCGCATGACTGCAAGCTGCGCTGGCATTAAGGTGTCAATCTCCTCGCTCTTATCGGTGAGTAACCACCGGGCAATGCTGTTGCAGTTTGCCAGACTTAAGTCTGGGTAGTCATAAGCTATACGATTTCGCCACTCTTGGGCTAGTTGCGCTACCAACTTTTCCATGAGATTGCACTCCTCGAACCCCTGTTTTAAAGCTTGCATGACTTCCCTCTTCTACTGCACTAACGGATTTTGATACCGACTCTTTCCCATTTCAACACTTTTACCTTTAAATATCAGCGATCGCAGTCCCACTTAGCTTTCCCCAACCATCACACTTAAGCTTTGATAGATACCCTCTCTGACTTGAGATCCCGATCTTCTCTTGCATTGTCCTATATCACAAGGCGCTGGGACATGCGCTCACCGATCCAGAGCGTTAAGTTTTGTAAACTAAAAGAGTTGTTGGTTGTTGGTTGTTGGTTGGGAGCATCCCAATGAAGGCAAAGATACTTGTTTTTGCCCCCCTTTTCACC
>NZ_JAMZMM010000729.1 GCF_024178385.1 Limnofasciculus baicalensis BBK-W-15
CCGGCCCGGCGGGGGGCCAGACCCTCCCCGGCAACGCCACCAGCGGCAGCGGCCCCGTCCCCCGCATCAACGGGGCCATCGGCAACGCTGGGCAAGACGCCGACATCTACCAGACCCGCACCACCAACCCTGCGGCCTTCAGCGCGACCACAGTGGGACAGACAACGCTCGATACGCAGTTGTTCCTCTTCGACTCAACCGGCCGCGGCGTCTCGTTCATGGACGACGTTTCGGCCTCGGTCTTCCAATCCACACTCACCGGCCAGTTCGTCCCCGCCGCTGGCGTCTACTACTTGGCAGTGACGGCGTACAACTTCGACGCCTTGGCCGGCGCCCAACTGATCTGGAACGACTTGCCCAATGTCGGCGAGCGCGCCCCCACCGGCCCCGGCGCGGCCAACCCGGTCACGGCCTGGTCCGGCGCGAACACCAACACTGGCTCGTACGGTATCAACCTCACCGGCGCGAGTTTCTTCGCCGATACGACCACCACCTGCCCGCCAAACTTCGCCGCCGCCACCAGCTTTCCCGTCGGAGTCGATGCCACGTCCGTGGCCGTCGGCGACCTCAATGGTGATGGCAAGCCCGATCTGGCCGTCACCAACTTCAATAGCGACAGCGTCTCTGTGCTGCTGGGCACGGGCTCTGGCTCGTTCGGCGCGGCGACCAGTTTCTTCGTGGGCGAAGGTCCCAGCGCTATCGCCACGGGCGACTTCAACACCGACGGCAGGCCCGACCTCGCGGTCGCCAACCGCTTTACCAACAACGTCTCCGTGCTGCTGGGCACCGGCACCGGCTCGTTTGGCGCCTCTACCACTTTCGGCGCTGGCAACAACCCCACCTCCGTCGCCATCGCCGACTTCAACGCCGACGGCAAGTCCGACCTCGCCGTCACCAACGAGAACAGCCTCAACGTCTCCGTCCTGCTTGGCAATGGTGCCGGTTCGTTCGGTGCGGCGACCAACTTCGGCGTTGGCTTCTTACCCACGTCGGTCGCCATCGGTGGTTTCTACGCCGGCGGAAAGCCCGACCTTGCCGCGGCAAACCTCAACCGCCCTAACGTCTCCGTTCGCATTGACAACGCCAGCGGCGGCTTCGCGGCCGCCCCCGCCGTTCCCACCGGCACCCCACCCCGCCGCCTGGCCGATGACGACGTCAACAGCGTCTGAAGGACTGCTTCCCCCATGCCTAATTCCACCACACCCCGGTTGTCC
>NZ_JAMZMM010000301.1 GCF_024178385.1 Limnofasciculus baicalensis BBK-W-15
ACCAACAACCAACAACCAACAACCAACAACCAACAACCAACAACCAACAACCAATATCACTTAGTCGCCACCACAGCGATATTCCAAGCAAACCGCTTCATAAAAGGGATCTTTTTCACCCATCGATCCAGTTTCTCTAACCCCTGATAAGTTGGCATAAGTCTTTCTTCTTCCAGGATAATTTTCTTCCAGTAGCGCTCCTTATTTGGATCGACTTTTTCAATCAAATAAAATTGCAAAAAGATCCAGAGCGTTGCCAGCCAGAAGGTATCGTAAGCAGTATGAGAAAACAGAGATTGGACAGTATTAACAATATTAATATCTAGCGGCATCTCATCATCTGTCCGGACTTCCGTAGCAATGCGCCGATAAACATTAATAATGGGATTATGTTTGAGAGGGTCCCAAAAACAGGCTTTTCCCCCTGGTTTAAGCACTCGGTGCATTTCCTTCAAAGCAAGTGTAGGATCTGGAATGTGATGTAATAAATTCGAGGCGTAGACGAAATCAAAAGTATTGTCATCAAAATCTAGCGCCATGGCATTAGCAGTACATCCTTCAACTTGAACCCCATTAGCTGTTGCTAACTTCAGCGCTACTTCTACCATTCCTGGCGAATAGTCAGCCGCGATACAACGCGCCCCTTGGGTAGCAAAATAAACACTATTTTCACCCGCACCGCATCCTAAATCTAACAAAAGCTTGCCTCGAATATCTCCCATATTTCGGAGAATAAATCGGTTTTCCGGTGCAGTACATGCTTCAAAATAGTCTGCTACGCGGATGCCATCTACATCAATTGCAGCCGCCCAATTGTCATGAAATTGTCGTTCTTTTTTGAGAGTTTCTTCTAGCATTTTGATTCTGAATTAGTTAAACACAAAGACACAAAGGGGAGGATCCCGAGAAAGGAAGAAATGCAGGTTGTATTCTTGCTCCCCCCTTTCACAAGGGGGGCTGGGGGGGTGAAAAGGGGGGCAAAAACAAGTATCTTTCCCTTCATTGGGATGCTCCCACACAAAGACACTAAGAAAGATCTAGTAAAAGTTACGGATTCACGCATTTTACTTTTGGGGAGAAGTCGGTGAGGCTTTTGGTGAAGCTGATAGATTGTTGTGGTGACTTGTCCCTCTGGAGACAAACTATCCCTCGTTCCCGGTTTTTGAGTTTGGGGATAAATCCACTTTTAGCCTTGAATTTTTATGGTGCGGATACATTAAGTGAATCGATGTCAATTTGGCAGTAATTCATTGTTTGATCTCGATCGGAACTCAAAACATCCAACAAGAGATAAGCTGGATTTTTGCCGTGAATTGACAGGGTGAAATTAGATGACTTTACTGAGAAATATTCCTTTTTTGTAGTTTGTGCAGAGCCAACTATTTTACCTTGACTATCCACCATTGCCAATCCTATGGATAATGGTACACAGGGATCGTCGGGAAATTTCACTGTTCCGGTAACTGTTGCTTTCTCTGGCAGTGAACCCAGATAAAGGAAAGAAGTTACAGAGCCATTTAATGACTGATTTTTTTTCAGCAGTATTGAACCTGAGAGTCCGACTTTTTCCACTCCATTAGAATGTTGTGTGACTAGGGAATAGGTATTATCTATATTTTTATTCACTAGAGAATCAGATAAGGGCTGATTTAACACAATCCAGTCTAATTGTCCACCGGGTTTCGCGCCAATTTTTTCCTTCATGGTGGTAAGTGTTGCCATCGCTGTCACAAGGGAAGTAGGACGAATTCGTTGATAAATCCTGACATTTGCACCTCCTTCTAATGTAAACTCTTGGGGTAGGCGTTTGAAGTCTTTGGCAATATCCCAATTTTGGGTAAAAGCATCAAACACAACTTGGACGACATCAACTTCTTGATTCGGGAGCCATTCACCGACAGCCGGAGCTTTTGTTAAATCTGTGGGAAAATTGGCCAGAGGATTGGGAATAACCACATACTGCGCTTGTAGCAATGTTTCTAGGGGGTAGGTATCTTGAGAGTCTACCTGGGGCGATCGCAAAATGTTCAATATTCGCTCATCTGGTTGGTATAATACCCTTTCTGCCGCTTTCACCGCACTTAAATTAAGCTGAAGGCGTTGATATCCTACCACATAGATTGGTTCGCTATTGGGAGCTAGTTCGCGCAGGTAGTTAACCAGTCGGACAACTTCATTGTAGTCTGTACGGACTAGTGGTGGCATATTCAGGGCAAATAAGGGGCGAAAAACATTATCAAATTTACCGATTGGGGTGAAGCCCATGAAAAAATTGCTCAGGAGATAGCAGCTAATTAGACTTAGCATTATCGTGCGAACTTTTCCAGTTAACCTAGTCCATGTTGTCCAGATTAAGGCGACTAAACCGATAATAACTAAAGGGGTAACATGTAAAGCATAAAATACATTTGTATAGCGCAGCATCCCCAGCCATATAATTAGTGCGAATACACCCCAAATTCCCAGTAGGCTGGCAACAGGAAAAGGTACGGCACGAGTGAGAATACTTGCAGAAAAACCGATTGCTACTAACAGCCAGGTTATCCAACCATAAAATCCAGCATATAGCTTAAATATATCCGGAAATGGTAAGCTCCAAGAAGCGTAGAGGGATCTGTAATTAGTCGTTAGCGCCTGATAGGTAAACTCCGGCGCAATAATCCAGAGTGTGGCAAGACTAATCATCCCAATTAAACCAATTTTTATCCCGATTGATAGTAAATTCCACCAATAGAGTAATTTACTTCCCCTCTTACCTCTTTTACCTAACTTATCACCTCTTAATTTATTGACAATTAAAATCGCACTTTGCAGAGTCATCGCACCTAGTAAAGCAATTCCACCATAAACAAAATGGCGACGCAATACCACAGCTAGTCCAATGGAAATCCCCATTAGCAGAATCCGCCACCATTGTTTCAGCTTAATATCCTGCAAATAAAGAAAAGCTGCGATACCAATAAATAAGGCTCCTCCTGTATCGGGAATACCGAGAAAAGTTGCCATCCAGTTTACTGGAATAAGTAACGTTAAAAACGCCGTTGACCAAAAAATAATTTCCTGATGGACAGGAATTAGCTGAATTGCGATCGCGCCCATGACTAAAGCAAATGGGACGAGGTAAACTAAAGCAAGGCTAATTTCATAGATGATGCGAGACTTACCAAAGATTAAGATAAAAGGAATTAACGGTAAAGTGTAGACGCGATTCCGTTCATATCTCAAAGAATCAATAATGTCTTCTATTCCCTCAGATGGGGATTCTCGAAAAGTATTGGCAACTTTAATTGTGGCATTATACCAGTCTATCCACCAATGAAAATTTTGTTCCTTGGCGATATATAGGACTGTAATTGTCACAGTCATCAGGACTAGCAAAATTAAACAGAAAGCATTAATAAGAAATTTGACAGTTTGGGTTAAGCGCTCTTCCATTGAACTAGTAAGTTATCAGATAAAATATACACAGGACTTACGCAAATCCTCTCTTTGTAGGGTGTGCTAGCGCAGCGTAACGCACCATTCCCATCACTACTAGTGTTGCTGCGTAAGTCCATATCCAGTATGAAGTATGAAAGATCAAAGTAGGAATTGTGTAGATTGGTGTTATTCTCTCATGGGAATAAACGATAAAATTACAAAATTCACCCTTCACCCTTCACCCTTCACTAAGCGGATGATCCATTTCTAACAATTCCGGAACCGTCACAAACCTATAGCCAAGCTGTGTGAGTTGCTCGATTATTTCCGGAAGCGCCTTTACCGTTTGGGAACGATTACCACCACCATCGTGCATCAAAACAATAGCCCCCGGTTCCGCTTTACGGAGTACATTTCTAACTAACTGATTGGCACTGAGGGGTCGATAATCTATCGCATCATCTGACCACATCACAATAGTATCCTTCTTTTTCTGGGCGTAGTCAACTAATCCATTGTTAAGCACACCACCTGGCGGACGAAATAGAGATGTTTTCACTCCTGTTTTTTCAAATATAATATCTGCCGTTCTTTCAATTTCTTTGGTAACTGTGGCTCGATCCATTTTATGATACCAGTGATGCCAAGTATGATTGCCAATTACGTGACCATCAGTAACTACTTTTTGGGCAATTTTCGGATAATTTTGCACATTTTCACCGATCCAAAAGAACGTGGATATCATATTATTTTTCTTAAGGATATCTAGGACTTGCTCAGTAGTCCGAGGCCAAGGTCCATCATCAAATGTTAATGCAATAACTTTATCTTCCTCCGAAGGTTTAATCTTATGAACAACTTTGGAATGAAACTTGGTAGGCACTAAAAAGTTGCTAGATGGTGTCTCTCCAATGGGACTTTTCTGACTTAATGAATTTGTTGAGGAGGAATCAACAGCTTTATCTTGTGGGATAATATTATCGACAGATTGGTTAGTTCCCGAAACTCCTGATGGTGCAAGATCGTTTCCACTAGATCTCGTTGATACTTCCTGCTGTTTGTCTGAGTTTAAACTAGGTGAATTTCCCTTCCGATCTACCTTGTCATCATTTAAACTAGGGGATGCTGAATCCTCTGTTTTGGGGGTAGTAAATAATTCCTGTTGCTTGTCCGAATTCAAACTCTGTGACTGTTCAATCTCCTTTTCATTTTCTCTGAGAGGAGTTTTTTTGCTCTGAATACTTGTATCAAGAATGGGATTCCCAATGGGTTCCCCATCTGAAGCAACAGATGAATTTCTTTCGAGAGGATTAGCCAACTTATCGTAACTTTCAATTCGTGTCTCTGTCTGTATATCAGAATTCATCTCCTGCGCCCGAGTCGCTGGGTTGGCTATTCTGTAAATACCAATGCTCAAAAAAGCACTGACGACTACCAGAGTAATAAATATCAGTTGCCGGAAACGGATGCGATGATGTTTTGCCACACTAGATCTCCTATATCAGGCCTATTATAGATCGAGAATTATCCACCAACCATAATTTAACCCCTTTGCGCTAAAAGATTATCTATCTCCCCTTTCGTGTCTTAGTGTCACCGATCCCTCCTTGCCACAGCCACAAATAATTTGGTAATCCAGATTGGCTAAAATAGAAGCCTAAGTTAGCCAGATCCGGATGAACAATACCAAGCAATTATTTACGATCGGACATTCTAATCTCAGTATTGAGGCCTTTATTACTTTACTTCAGCAGAATAAAATTACCGCAGTTGCCGATGTGCGATCGCATCCCTACAGCCGCTACTTGCCCCATTTTAATAAACCTACCCTCCAAGTGGCACTATCAAATGCTGGAATCCGCTATGTGTTTCTCGGTCAAGAATTAGGAGCCAGACCTACCGATCTAAGTTGTTATGTTAATGGTAAAGCATTATACGAACGCATTGCCGCAACAGAACTATTCTCCCAAGGAATTCAGCGGCTACTCAAAGGAGCCGAAACTTACAAAATTGCCATGATGTGTGCCGAAAAAGATCCCATTACTTGCCATCGCACTATTATGGTTTGCCGGGAATTAAGAAAATTTGATCTAGAAATAAATCATATTTTAAATGATGGTACTTGGGAATCCCATCAGCACCTAGAAGAGAGACTACTGATTTTACATGGACTAGATACATTTAAAGTAGAACAACCCAGACAGTTGTCCCTATTTGATGAAATCATATCACCCAATCAATTTAGCGATAGTGCAGCGCTGCTGCAAGGAAATCGCACGGTTGAAGAAAGGCTAGCAGAAGCTTACCATCGACAAGGAGAACAAATTGCTTATCAGACAACCAACCATGAACAAACAGATTGATTTATTTACCATTGGCTTCACTAAAAAAAGCGCTCAACAATTCTTTGAGACACTGACTAATTCTGGTGTTAAACGAGTCATCGATACCAGGCTAAATAATGTATCTCAATTAGCAGGATTCACAAAAAGAACCGATCTTGAGTACTTTTTACACCAGATTGGCAAGATTGATTACATTCATCGTTTAGATCTAGCCCCAACTCAAGATATTTTAGACAAATACAAGAAAAATGGCAAGGATTGGGAAACCTACGAAGAGCAGTTTTTACAGTTAATACAGCAGCGCCAAATTGAGGAAAAAATTTCACCAGATATCTTAGAT
Source organism: Limnofasciculus baicalensis BBK-W-15 (assembly GCF_024178385.1). GTDB lineage: Bacteria > Cyanobacteriota > Cyanobacteriia > Cyanobacteriales > Coleofasciculaceae > Limnofasciculus > Limnofasciculus baicalensis. Next base: position 6,106 of record NZ_JAMZMM010000301.1, read on the forward strand.
GGAGCCTGTTTGTTGTGTAGTGAACCAACCCCCCACCACTGTCATCGTCGCTTAGTTGCTGAATATTTGCTTAACCAGTGGGGAAATATAAAAATATGCCATCTTTAATAAGATGTGAGATGTGAGATGTAAGATGTCGTAGGTAAAAGGTGGTAGGTGAGAGGTAATAACTAATAACTTAATCTGCTAGTTATTTAGGACTGCTAATAGCTAATGGCTAATGGCTAATTACCTCTTATAAATTGGGAATTCTCAAAATAAACCATCTATACTCAAGACTAACAATGACCAGAATTATCTGTTTAGCGAATTCATGGAAACATGGCAATCGGTGTATCGCTGGGATCAATACCCTTAAAGGGGAATGGATTCGACCTGTTTCTAATTTACCAGATGGTAGCATTTCCAAAGAAATGCGCCTGATTGAAGGGATAGAACCCGCTTTGCTGAATATTCTTGAAATTCCTTTAGCTAAAACGGGACAAGACTTTGGATTTGAACGGGAAAATCTATCCGTTTTGCCGGGAAAATGGCAGCGAGTAGGACAGATTCCACCTGGTTACTTACTTAAATATTGCAGCAAAGAAGAATATATTCTCCACAACGATAAGCGATATGTTACTGTTAGTTTTTTGCAATCATTACCGCAATCAGAAAGAAGAACTTTAGAATTAATTAAAGCAGTAAGATTCTTAGTTAAACCTATAGGTCTAAGATTTGAAAGTAGTCAAAAATGGGAAGGTTATATAGTAACGGCAAATGGTCAGGAATTAACGGCTACAATTACAGATCCGGTATTTATTCGCCGTTTAGAGTTAGGATATCGCCCTAAAAATAATTATTTAATTACCGTTAGTTTGAGTATGCCTTGGAGACCTGGGGATTGGGAAGGAGACGATCCTTGTTGGAAATTAATTGCCGGGGTTATCGAATTACCTGAACCATCAAAACAGAAAATTACGGCAGATACTGATGAAGATGATCTGCCGTTTTAGGAAGAGGTGAGAGGTGATAGATTAGATTATTACCTCTTACATCTCACCTCTAATTACATCAATCCCAATTGTTGCAGAATGCCTTGTCCGGTCATATATTCAGTGGCGATACCAATCACAAAGCCTAGCATTGCCAAGCGACCATTCCAAGTTTCTGCGAAATTGGTAAATCCAACCTTACTCTTTTCTTCTGCCATGACTTTTCTCCTTAGTTCCTTTGATATTTGATGTTGACTACAGTAGACCTAATTGTTGCAGAATGCCTTGTCCGGTTAGCAATTCAGTGGCGATGCCAATTACAAAGCCTAGCATTGCCAAGCGACCATTCCAAGCTTCTGCGAAATTGGTAAATCCAAACTTTGTCTTTTGTTCTTGCATGATTTTTCTCCTTAGTTCCTTTGATATTTGATTCAGTCAGTTCCGTCGATTTTAGATTTGAGCTTGACTGGTTTCCCTGGAGATGAATTTAGGAACCCGTCAAAAAAATAATCCCAAATCTAAAATCACCACAGTCAATCAATAGCCTTTTCAGTTGACTAGAGTAGACCTAATTGTTGCAGAATGCCTTGTCCGGTTAGCAATTCAGTGGCGATGC
>NZ_JAMZMM010000730.1 GCF_024178385.1 Limnofasciculus baicalensis BBK-W-15
CCCCTAGCCCCTTTGAATTATTGTGCAGCTTTAAATAACAAAAATCCCCCAGCGCCGAAACCTAATAAATTTGGCAACCAGGCAGCGACAACGGGAGGCAAATAGTTACTCAACCCCAAAGCATCTCCAACCGCCATTAACATATAATAGACAAAAATAACCAACACACTAATACCAAATCCTGTTGCTTTATTAGTCCGCTGCGGGCTATTGCCTAAAGAGCCACCAACTAAACCAAAAACCAGACAAGCAAAGGGTAAGGCAATTTTTTGATTAATCCGGATTAGTAACTTTCTAATTTTCTGTTCATCACCAGTTAGAAGTTCTAATTTGAGACGTTCTTTCGATTGAGAAATATTCATTTCATCATAGTCTCTACCTTGATTTGCCAAATCTAAGGGAGTGCGTGGCAGTTGTAATTTTTGGTGTTGAAAGCGGAGGATATTGCGGTAGGAAGCATCGGGAGCGATTAAATAAATAGTCCCATCAAAAAAATCCCAGGTACTCTCAGCAATATTCCAAATTGCTGATTGGGCTGTGACTATTTGGTTTATGCTTTTTTCTGACCAATCTAGGATAGTTAATCCTTTCATCCGTTCCCCATCAAACTCTTGCGCGTAAAAAATACGTTTAAGTACGGTTTCTTTATTTCCATTACTCTGTTCTACATCCCCGAATTCACGATAGAATATATTACGCTCTTGGAATGAAGGTTTTTCTTTATTTAATGCTTGCTCTAAAGTCTGAGTTGCCTGATAGTTAGCCGCAGGTACAACATATTCATTAAAAACAAAAGTCATTCCAGTAACAATCAAACTCAGGATAATTGCGGGTAGTACTAGGCGATAAATACTCACCCCGCAGCTTCGCAAAGCAATTAGTTCACTATCGCTGGATAAGCGGCTATAAGTTAATAATGTTGCCAGTAAAACTGAGGTAGGGAAGGCATAAGCCATAAATTGGGGTAGGCTGAGAAGTAATACTTTCAGGACTAGTGTGGCGGGTAAGCCTTCATCCACAGCTTTACGCATCAAATCGAATAAGCTACCAATGGTTACCCCAACGGAAGAAAACATCCCCATCCCAAATAGAAATGGCGGGATTAATTCGGTGATAATATAACGATCCATCACCGATAATCCGGGAATAAGTGAAAGTATAGATTGAGATTTTCCGACTGTCATTGCTAAGAGGGGGAGTGGGGAGTGGGG
>NZ_JAMZMM010000302.1 GCF_024178385.1 Limnofasciculus baicalensis BBK-W-15
AGTAGATGCACCCTGATGATCGGGAGAGTCGCCTCAGTGACTCTCCTTTTTTGTTGGCTAAAGTTTTCTTTCCCACTCCAAAAAACCCACTTTCGCAACAAATCTTTACAAAAACTAGTTAAATAAGGGGTGACACCCCTCAATCCTATCGTGCTATACTATGTTAAGTAGATGCACCCTGATGATCGGGAGAGTCGCCTCAGTGACTCTCCTTTTTTGTTATTAGTGGTTGCTTGCTAGTTCTTTGTTGTTGGAAACTAATAGAGATTAGAAGATCCCATTTAACATTTCTCAATGCTTGTTTTCTCACAAGCACCAATACTCACCCAACTACTATAACCATCAGCCCAATGTTCCTTTTTCCAAATAGGAGCATTGTGTTTTAAAGTATCAATCGCATATTGGCAAGCAGCAAATGCTTCCGAGCGGTGAGGGGAGCCTACAGCTACTAATACACTAATTTCGCCAATTTCTAACCGCCCCGTGCGATGATAAATTATCACTCGATTGACATCAGGCCAAGTCTGGCGAATATCAGATGCAATCCCCTCAAATACTCGTAACGCCATAGGTTGGTATGCCTGATACTCTAGAGCTACAACGGGTTTGCCATCAGTTTGATTCCGTACTGTACCGCTCATGACAACGACGGCACCATTTGCCGAATCATCTGCGAGGGCATAAACTTCTTCTAGGGATAATGGTGCAAAAGTAACTGCAAATTTATCTTTAGTATGTTTTTCAATTGGAGTGGTAAGAGGCATGGTTAATGGTTAATGGTTAATAGCTAATGGCTAATCGCTAATGGCTAATGGCTAATCGCTAATCGCTAATCGCTAATCGCTAATCGCTAATCGCTAATGGCAGGTTTAGCCAGGATATATGTTTTCCTCCCAACAACAAATAACCAACAACAAATAACCAACAACAAATAACCAACAACAAATAACCAACAACTAATGACTCCCACTCCCCATCAAATAGAGCAAAGCCATCCGCACAGCCACACCATTTGTTACTTGCTGGGAAATTAGACTAAATTGAGGATCGTCCATTAAATCTGAACTAATTTCCACACCTCTGTTTACCGGGCCAGGGTGTAGTATTTTCACATCAGGCTTGCATAATTTTAAGCGATCGCGCGTGATACCATAATGCTGGTGATATTCTCGCAAACTGGGCAATAAATGGGCACTCATCCGTTCCTTTTGCAGCCGTAATGTCATGACAAAATCCGCATCTTTTAAGGCTGGTTCAATATCCGAGTGGATAAATAGCTGTCGCCGAGGTATTTGGGATGATGAATCTTGATTACTATTGTCCTCATCTACAATTTCTGCAAACCATTTTGGCAGAAGAGTTGGGGGCGCAGCGAGATGAACTTCAGCTCGACTTGCCGTCAAACACCAAATATTAGAACGGGCAACCCGCGAGTGAATAATATCTCCAACAATAGCAATCTTTTTGCCAGCAAGGAGTCCTAAACGGGGATAATCAAAGTTGAGAAGACAGCAGATTGTAAAGAGATCCAGTAATCCCTGAGTAGGATGTTCGTGCTGTCCATCTCCTGCATTGAGAATACCAACTCGCGTGTCTAATCGATCCATTTCCGCTGCAATTGTCTGAGGTACTCCCGCATTCCGATGGCGAATTACCATCATATTAGCACCCATCGCCAGATAAGTTTTTGCCGTATCGAGAATAGTTTCTCCTTTCGTCAGGGAAGATGTACCGGGTGAAAAATTAAGTGTATCAGCAGATAGGCGTTTAGCGGCTAGTTCAAAACTACTGCGAGTACGAGTAGAGGGTTCAAAAAATAAATTGGCAATTACTTGTCCCTGTAGTGCAGGTACTTTTTTGGTACGCCGCGATAGCACTTCTCGAAAGCTAGCCGCTGTTTGTAACACAGTATCATATTCACTAGGAGAAAAATCAGCTAATCCAAGCACATGGCGGCGTGTCCAAACAGTGGTAGTCATGGGGAGTTTTGAGTTTTGAGTTTTGAGTTTTGGAGAGCGTTGCGGGACGAAGTCCATTTTGAATTTTAATTCAAGATTATATTAGCCTCTATCCGTAGGGTGCGTTAGCAAAGCATAACGGACCATCGCTACTATATGTAATGTCGCCGATTAAGTCCTGTTTCAGTTAATCCTTCATCCTTCATCTAAATTGGAAACACTTTTAGAGCAAGTGAAATTAGCGATAGGAAAATAATAAAGCCAATTGCATCTAACATAGTAGTCAGTAATGGACCACTAATCATAGCTGGATCTAGTTTTAGTCGCTTCATTGCCATGGGTAATAATGTGCCCAAGGTGACTGCGACAAAGACATTAATTGCCATAACCAGCCCAGCAGCAAAGGCTACCCAACGATCTTTGGGAGGTGCCCAAATTAAGGATAAACCAATCATGGTCAAACCTAAAGATAGGGATGTGCCACAAGCGGCTAGAATTTCCTTACGCAGAATTTTTAAGGTATCTTTGGGGGTGACTTCTCCCACACCGAGTCCCCGAATAGTGACGGTTAGGGCTTGAATGCCAACTGTGCCCCCAGTGTTAGAAAAAATGGGCATAATCACGGCTAACACTGGCACAAGGGCAATCACTTTCTGAAAGGGCGCGATCGCACTAGCAGCCCCGATATACAATCCCATTACTCCCACTAACCAGGGGAGACGTTTGCGCATTGTAACTAGAGGCGATGATAAGGCAGCTTCGTCACCACCACTCACACCAGCCAGTTTTTGAATATCTTCAGTGGCTTCTTCTTCTAAAATATCGACAACATCATCGATTGTGACAATCCCCACTAATCGATCTTCCCTATCCACTACAGGTACAGCTAGTAAGTCGTAGCGCTTCATTAGCTGCGCGACTTCTTCCTGCGGCATTTCTGTGCGAGCTTGAATTAAGCGATCGCTAGCTACATCGCGAATTAAGGTATCTGGCTGGGCAAATAACAATTGTCGTAAAGAGACGACTCGCATCAGTTTGCGGTTGTCGTCGGTGACGTAGGCGTAGTAAATTGTTTCTTTATCTTGGTCAGCTTGACGGATTTTCTCGATTGCTTGTTCGACGGTTAACCCTTGTCGTAGTTGCACATATTCTGTAGTCATCACCCTTCCGGCTGTGCCTTCCGGATAACCTAAAATTGTTGCTGTTGCCCGTCTTTCCGCAGTACTGAGTTGTTGCAAAAGCCGCTTAACAACTATAGCAGGTAACTCATCAAATAATTCTGCCCGATCGTCAGGGCGCATTGCCTCTACAATTTGAAAAACTTGACTATCATGTAGGGCATTTATCAATTCTTCTTGTATTTCTGGTGGTAAATATTCAAATACACTAATAGCTTGATCTTTCCGCAGAATGCGAAATGCGATCGCCCGACGCTCCGGGGAAAGATCGGTAATGAATTCACCTACATCTACTGCTGGTAAGCGATTGAGACCTGATTTGAGTTGGTTTAAATCGGCAACATCAAACAGTGTATTGCGAACTTCTTGTGTGAGCATAATGCCTCCTAATTCTCCCTCGCGCTGGGAGAGTAGGCTCATCCAGTGAGAGGGAGATTACTACTGTCAGGTAACGGACTTGAATCCATAAAATCGATAAAATTAAATCCTGGCAATTGCTAATAAATAGGCAATTTTTCCAGGTAAAATTTATTTATGCTACTTCGGTTGTTTATCATTTCGCTTCCTTGCTTTTTTTCTGACTAGATCCTTCTGGACTATTGGCGACGATATAGCTCCTCTTCGAGTTTGCTATACTTCACGCCGATAACGAAAAAATAAACACCCACACTTACCATTTTTGGTGTTAATTTCTACGAGAATAAACTCTTATTCTCCAAACATCAAATACCGATTATTCACACAGACACCATGGACAATTGTCCACAAGGATGAAAATCTATTTCCTTACCTCTTAGTTACCCACATCTACCTCTATTTTCAAGGTAAGGAATGCTAAACGTAAGGGTCAATTTCCTGTTAGTGTCGCTTAATAAATCGTTGCACCCAAATCTGAAGTTTCGACGGATTGACGTTTAAAGTCAATATCTGTACAGATTTCAACTTACTGACTGCCATCGGGCGATCGCCTGTAGCAGGCTAGGGAACGCGATCGCTCTCGCGAGTAAAGCCAGCAGATCGCACTAAATAATACATACCACATTATTCTTCCTCGATCGGGATTTTTTGTCAATAGACCCAACTTCCCTGTTTGATAACAATTTGCGATTCTTTCCTTAAAGTCTGAAATAGGGAGGATATTTTTGAATGCGTGACTTTTGACTTTTTCTCCGGATCTTTGGCAAACAGCTTTGAATATTAGCTGATGTAACTGTTGTAATAGGCAACAGCTAAAAGATCGTTTTACGAATAGCTAATATGAAGATCGTTCAACAATATCTAGCCCCTCTAGTTATTGGAGTATTTTGTGCTGGTTTTAGTAGCTATCATATCCTGGCTGCCAGCGAGGGCGAAGCGCTCCTGCAACGAGATCGCACAATATCTTCCTCCTCTGGCACAGTAGCCACCACTCAAGTAGCACCATCGCCATCTCCACTGCCAACAGATATTGCTGTCAAGGGGACAAATGAGGCTGGAAACCTAAGCATAAATAATAATAATAACACGATCTCACTCAATATCTATCATCCTGACAGTCAGTGCGAGACTCTCATCCCGGAAAAAGTAGCGGTTTCTGCCGATACTCCCGTGACAAATGCTGTAGGAAAAGTACTTGAATTAGCCACTTCTAGTGACTTCGATCTTGCTGGATATCGTGTTAATCTGGATCTCAACAAACGTGTGGTTACAATTGATTTTCGCCTATCTCCTAATACTAAGCGTCAGTTTGTTTCCCTCTCTACGTGCGAACAGTTTGCCCTATTCGGTACTTTGCGTAAAACTTTAATTGATAACCCTCAATTAAAGATTAAAGATGTGAGATTCACCAATCAAGGACAAGAAATTAAACTTTAATTCCTGTTGTTGCGATCATCTTCTAATTAACCCCTGTGCTTGAAGTTTTTTTTGTCAGGGGCGATTATGGGCACATTGCGATTGTCAATTTCTATGTATTTATATTCTGTTTGAGCGATTGTCATAACTTTTGCTCCTCAATATTCTTAACTCAAAACTCATTCCCCATTCCCCATTCCCCGGAATATTTCTCATTCTTGAGTTTTGAGTTTTAATTTAAAACTCAAAACTCAAAACTCAAAACTCTCTTCCCCATTCCTAAATCTTACAACTTAAATCCCCAGCCTTTTGAGTAAAGCGGAGGTTTTCGCCATAATCTACTGGGCAATCAATTACCGTAGGCACATCTTGCGCCATCGCTTCCTTTAGGGTAGGAATCAACTCCGCTACAGAATTAATCCGATAACCTTTTAGCCCCATACTTTCTGCAAACTTAACAAAATCAGGATTAGTAAAATGGACAAAAGCTGATTCACCAAATTGATTTTGTTGCTTCCATTCAATCAAACCATAGCCGCCATCATTGAAAATCAAAGTAACAAAAGGAGTCCCCACTCGTAAAGCAGTTTCCAATTCCTGGCAATTCATCATAAATCCGCCATCACCCGTAACCGCCACAATATTTCGATCTGGATAAACCAATTTTGCTGCAATTGCCCCCGGCAGGGCAATACCCATAGCAGCAAACCCATTAGAAATAATACAAGTATTCGGGCGATCGCAATGATAGTGACGTGCCATCCACATTTTATGGGCACCGACATCGGAAATCACAATATCTTCAGCTCCCATTACTTGGCGCAAGTCGTAAATTAGTTTTTGCGGCTTAATCGGAAATCCATCATCATTGGCATAATATTCGTAATCAGCCCGGATATCGGTTCTTAATTCTGCTGCATGAGGAGTCGGTTTCCCTGCCCTATCCCCTTGCTTCATTATTTCAGCTAGAGAGTCAGAAATATCCCCAACGACTTCTACCAAAGGAATATAACTGCTATCAATTTCAGCAGTAATTGCCCCGATATGAATAATAGGTATTTTTCCCTCTGGATTCCACTTTTTCGGGGAATATTCAATTAAATCGTAGCCAATCGCAATAATTAAATCAGCTTCATCGAAGGCACAGCTAACACGATCTCGCTGTTGCAATCCTACTGTCCAAAGTGATAATGGATGGGTATAAGGAATCATCCCTTTCCCCATAAAACTATTGACAACCGGAATATTCAACCGGGTAGCAAATTCTGTGAGCATTTCACTCGCATTAGCCCGAATTGCCCCATTTCCCACTAAAATCAAAGGATTTTTAGCCTTAGAAATGGCTACCGCTGCTTTGCCAATACTGCGAAAAGAAGCATAGGTTTTTTCCCGCGCATCTTTGTTTAGGGGTTCACCTGTTACTGGCATAGCCGCAATATTTTCTGGCACATCAATGTGAACCGCACCCGGTTTTTCACTTTGAGCAATTTTAAACGCCCGCCGGACTAATTCCGGTGTAATACTGGGGCGAACAATTTGAGCATTCCATTTAGTTACCGGATCGAACATTGCCACCAAATCTAAATATTGGTGAGATTCAATGTGCATTCGATCCGTTCCCACTTGCCCCGTAATTGCGACTAATGGTGCGCCATCAAGGTTAGCATCGGCAACCCCCGTCATCAAGTTAGTCGCACCAGGACCTAAAGTAGATAGACATACTCCCGCCTTACCCGTCAACCTGCCATAAACATCTGCCATGAAAGCAGCACCCTGTTCGTGACGGGTGGTGATAAACTTAATGGATGAATACTTTAGGGCTTGGAGAACATGCAAATTCTCTTCCCCAGGTAGTCCAAAAACGTACTCTACACCTTCGTTTTCCAGACAACGGACTAATAATTCTGCTGTGTTGATGTCGCCCATTTTCTTTTCCCCTTAAAAATTAATTGGCGATGGCTTTCGCTTTTGTGCTATGATATTAGTTTGGTTGAGCATTTGACTGTTGCTCTTCAGGAAAGCGTCAGAGACTTGAAGATAGGGAGCGACATTTTGTTACCCCCTGTTACAAATCAAATCTTTGCCATGAAGCTAATAGTTCTTTTAAGCTAACGTGTTTTATAGTCTTTCGTCTGTCGGGTATATTATGGTGCGCTAACACATTATATTTCACTCCTTTAATTGCTTACAGCTATCACCCTCATTCTACACCAAACGAGGAGTCACGCAATCAGGGATTATTGTCCATAAAAAATGCTCTAAAACCCATGGTGATTAAAGAGCCGCCTAACAGTGTAATTCCAAATCTGATTTTTTTTTGTTCCTTCTATTTTTTCGACTCGTTTATCTAAATTACTTAGGTTTGTCGTACAAGTGGCTAATTCTACGGTGAGTTTATCGACTTTTTCGTCCAGTTTATCAATTTTGTCGGAAAACTTCGCATCCAGTTTATCTATCTTATCATCAAGGCTGTCTATCTGACCCGAAAACTTCGCATTCAGTTTATCTATCTTATCTGACAACTCCCGATCTAGTTT
>NZ_JAMZMM010000731.1 GCF_024178385.1 Limnofasciculus baicalensis BBK-W-15
GGACAGGGGTGGGGGCTGGGGAGCTGAGGGTAGTTTTGAATTAAAACTCAAAACTCTCCATCCCAGGGAGCCATATCCGTTGTACAATGGACAGGAATAACTTTACAAATCTTAATCTCGATCTTCAGAAAACTCCCCCATTTATGTAAATTGTGAGAAATATGGCTTTCTTTCGCGAGTATATTAGCCCGTTAATCATCTTACTGATTTTTTTGGTATCCTTAGTGGCGGTCAGCGCCCGGATATTTTTGCCTAGCGATATGGTAGCACCTGCACCGATTGAAGAGGTTGATGCTGTGAGCATCCAGATTCCCGATTCCGTTAGCGCTACTCCAAATTAACCTTCCGCTAAGATTAGTGTGCGATCGCTTAATACTACCAGGTTACCAATTGCGGGTGGGATCTCGGGTGCAACAAGCAACCTTACTGAAATTCCTCCGGCTGAGTTACCGCGAGTTTTTCCCTCACCAGGCGGATTTTTCCCATCTGACAAAAACCGTGGATCAGTATTTATCTCAAGAAACACCCCTGTGGTGGGTTGACTCCGTTAACTCCCCAGGTGTTGCGCCAGTAGCTTGTCTGTGGCTGGGAAATGCCATCGATCAGATCAAAGGCGATCGCTACGCCCATATTTTTCTACTATACGTCATGCCAGACTATCGGCGACAAGGGATTGGTACGGCGCTGATGCGTCACGCGGAAAACTGGGCAAGGGCTAGAGGGGATCGACAAATCGGCTTACAAGTCTTTGAATCCAACCAACCCGCACTAAATCTCTACCATCAGTTAGATTATCAAACTCATTCATTTTTGATGGTTAAACCACTTTGAGGGGAATGGAACAGCGGATGCCATATCCGGCGGTGGGGAATGGTGAATGCAGGCTCAAGTTAAGTTTATTAAACTTTTGCGAGGATTTTTTGGCTAAATCGCGGTCAACGACTGGTGAAAATTGGTGATATGCGATAAGTTATAAGAATCTAAGCTGAAAACCTCGTGTCTTCAGACCGAGGATGTAGGCGAAGCATTCCCGCAGGGTAAGCTAGTTGCAGAATAAATTCTGCACTGTTGGCATGATTTGGAATCAATATGCTATAATGGCAGAATCAGTACAAGATTTAAAAACCTACCCTCGGACTGAGGGAAAGTCTACGCCCGAAACAACCTTGTGGAGATATCATTACGCCCTTGTGGCAAACGTAATG
>NZ_JAMZMM010000303.1 GCF_024178385.1 Limnofasciculus baicalensis BBK-W-15
GTGGTATGATATAAAGTGGGAAAATCTAGATTTCTATAATCTCCATTATAATTTATTTCTCTTTTGTTACCAAACATATCTCGTTCGTAACCATGCTCAAAAGCAAACCACTTAAAAATTAAATTTCCTTCTAAGTCAATCTCTATTATTGCATCTAATCCAGTAGATGTAACAATCAGTGTATTTTCTTTTGTTACAAAAATACTATGTACATTATTAAATAGTAGATTATTGATTCTAGATATAAATTTTAAATTTTTATCCAAAACTTCAATATGGTTTTTTATTTGAGAAGCCACTAATATCCGATCGCCAAGGAAACAAGATCCTCCGGGAACAAGAATATCATAACTATTTACAATTGCTTTTTGCTCTAAGTCGTAATTAACTATAATTCCTCCTAAATCTTTCTGGCGTTCCATCGATTTATTTGTGCCTAAAATATCTTCTTTTTCTAAACTAGAATATTTTTTGATATGATCTTTAATCAAAGATTGCTGGGTGGTAAAAAAGTTTAAGTATATTTGTTTCATCTGAATTTTTTATCCGCTATCTAGTTGTTAGTTGTATTTTTTGATATTTTCGCCTAAACTCAAAAATAAGCTATTAGATAAAGATACTTCTAAAAATACTGCACCTGCTATTAATAAAGCACAGAGAAGCTTCCCTTCCTATTTATTAGTCACTATTAGTTAATAGGCGAACTACTTCATTTTCACTCAGAGGTAGCAGCGGTGTGATATCTGAAGTTGACAAGTAAGGAGGTTTTTCTTTTTTGTGGGAAAGGGCGCTCTCTTCAGTACAACTGTAAGTAATTACAAAATTACTACGTTCAAAGGGAGAAATATTACCAACTGAACCATGCAATGTATCGTAGTGTACGAATAAAACTGAACCTGCTGCTCCTTTCGGTGCTACAATCCCCCCTCTATCTACAAATTTAGCGATTGTTTCTTTGGCGAGCGTAAAGGATGAGTTAGTCGTTGAAGAGGAATTTGCAGCTTCAAGTATACCTTCTTTGTGAGAACCTGCTATGTAATATACTGGGCTGTTAAATTCATTTACCTCATCCAAGAAAAGGATGACATTTCCACCTTTTGGCGAGGGAATTTCTTCGTAATACTGGGCAAATGCGGAGTCTTGATGCCATCCCCACATCCCTCCGGTGAAAGCTGGCTTCATCACAATTTTACTGCGGAAAACATATAAGTCGTTTCCGAAAAGTTGTTGTCCAGGTTGCAGCAGACGGGGGTGACGAACTAAATTGCGGAAGATTTGATTCGTAAAATGGATTCCGTAGAGAGTGCGTAAGGTTTTCCCATCTTCTTCCCAAACCTTACCAACGGCTTCATCTGCTATTACCGTTGGTATTTGATCGCGGATTAGCGACATTTCATCAGGGGGAAAAAGTTCTTTAATGAATAAAAAACCCTCTACTTCGTACTCTTCTACTTGTTCTCTAGTTAGTTTCATAGAGTCGGGTATGTTTTAAAATAGGGTGTAGATAACTGGTGCGATCGCAGATGACTGTACAAAGATAATCAAACCTCCCACCACTAACAGAGTTACAATGATGGGAATCAGTAGGTATTTTTGGCGTTCTTTAACAAATCCCCATAAGTTTTTTACTAAGCTGTTCATCATTTAAACTGGGATATCAAGATTTGGCAAAAGGTTATGGGACATAAAGTGTAAATTCTGGTATATCACAGTTTAAATGCAAGACAGCTTAAATCCTTAGTTGTTTCAAACATCATAAATTAGTCCAGCTTTAATGTTTGGGAAATAAAGTCAATGTGGGGAGCTTTTTGTGCCATGCCTATCCCAACGTGCGTACCATAAACTCCCTCATTAAGGACTGAATTAATTTCCCAATTAATCGTTTCCAGAATACCCTTGTTACACCCAAATGCTATTTCCGTTAGACTCAAATTCCTTTCCAGGTGGTAACTCATATCTAATAAAACTGATGTTACGTCCTGACCGTCTAGGATCAGATGCTTTATGATATTGTCTTCGATCTGAAGGTACTTTTCTTGACTGGATGCAACCCGCTCTGCTAGGTATTTTAAAGGTTTAATATTCTCTTCTTTTGTATCTTCAGTCGTCGTTTGATAGAGAATGCCGTCAAAAAAGAAAGTACCGTCTACAGAAAAGCTTGCCTTATCCCCCTTAGTGTTAACGATTGAGCTTTCTAAAAATTCCGCGATTGAGTAAAACCATCCTGGATCGAGTTCCTCATCATTGTTGGCTATTTCTATCCTTTCACCAAGGTGGCAATTTAGTTTACTGCCTCTCCAATCGGATAAGGATAAGTCGCTATCTGCCTCCGCTATTTTTTCATAGAGGTTAGATCTAATGGTTAAGCATTGCTCAATATCAGCAGCTATAATTTGCTTAAATGAATAGTCGATTGTTTCCAATCTGCCATCAAACTTTACTGCTGGTAGATGGACTATCCGGCTTTTTGATGTTTGCCACAATTCTTTGAGTTTGTAGTAATACCTATAATCTGAAAAGATTAAAAATGCTGCCTCTTGACTCTCAAAGTTATATAGATCGAATAATTTAGTTTTATAGCCTTGCTCTGTTAAGTAAAGATTAACCTCAAGACTATCGACAATTATGGGAATCTGTTTTTGAATTAAAGATTGATGAAACTCCCGAATGTTCATGATGATTGCTTGTTTCTTATACTTTAGAATTGAAACTTTGCGTAGTGTTAATGGTATGAATGCCTGGTGAGGTCGTCCATCTTCCCATCTCCCCGATTTTATTTATATGTGGGGTTTCCTCTCAACTAGGAGTTCCTGACTGTAATACATCAATACTTCAGACACTATCCCTACCAAAACCACAACAAAAAACAAACAATAGGGTATTTTCTTCCTTTTGCGACTGGTTCTATAAACTATTGCCTTCTGGGAATAATTTTCTCAAAATCGAAAATTCCACTTTGAAGGCTAACGTCTATTATCACCATGCTACTCGGCTTACAAATACCCTAGTCTTTTGCTTAAGCGTTAGACCAAAGCCTACCAGTAAGCATTACCAAGTTTGGTGCGAGTTTCTTTGTTCACTTGCTCAAGTTTCCGGGTTTCTTTTTTTTGGTTTTCCATGGTAATTAATCCTCGATTGTTGATGGTTAATCAGTGAATTAACTTGCCAATCAACATTTTTAACTAGAGCAGTATTACAGCCAAAACCTATCTCAGTAAGAGTCAAATTGCGCTCTAGTTCATAATTCATATTTAGTAGTATCGAAGTCTCATCCCTACCGTCTATGACTAGGCGATTTATGGCATTATCTTCAAACTCAACATATTTTTCTTCACTTGATGCTATCCGATTTAATAAATAGGTTAAAGCCTCGCGGTTGCCATCTCTAACCACTGGATTTGCACAAGCATATATTATGCCATCAAAAAAGAAAGTTCCCTCTACTGAAAAACTGGATTTATTACCCTTAATATTTATTAGAGAACTTTCACAAAACTCAGCGATTGAGTAAAACCATCCAGAATTAAGTTCATCTGTAGTATTAATAACTTCTAAGCTTTCTGACAAATAGCACTTTAGTTTACTACCTCTGAGATCGGATAAATATAATGCTTCTTCTGCCTCAGCAATTTTATCATAAGCCTTAGCTCTCAAACCCAACGCCTGTTCCAGATTACCAGAAAGAAGCTGCTCGAATGAATAAGCAATTGCCTTAAGACTGGGATCGTACCTAACAGCTAGTAGATGGACAACTGTACTTTCCGATGTCTGGGATAGTTCGATCAGGCGATCGTGATAATGGTAATCTGAAATTATGGCAAATATAGTTTGTTTACTGGTAAAGTCATAATCATCAAAAAAAGTGGTTGGATATCCTTGTTCTCTCAAGTAAGTATTGACTGGATTTTTATCAACCAGGATTGGTATATTTTTGGTAATTAAAGCCTGGTGAAAATCTATAATATCCATACAATCGCTCCTTTAGTTACAAAAATTAATTTTTCTGATTGACAAAAATTAAATTGAAGTAGCTTTAACTGAGATATGCCACCAAGTTAACTCAGGCTGTAAAAGCTAATTTTTTTCTGATTACATCAACGAGATATGAATACTTGTAGATCTTTATTCAAAATTGTGCTATATCTGAATTTAACGCCTTGGGAATAAAGCAAAAAGGATCGTTTATCATATCTATAGCAGTTCTCACCCTTGCTCAAAGACAGTATAGGTTTGCCCTTTACCCTTCTTTGTCATTAAACTGAAACGAGAACCGCTATATACTAAAACTCTCTTGGGATTCTTTAGCCAAGGATTGGCTGCAACAAATCCATCAATATCACGATCGAATTTGTACAGGCATAATCAAGTAAGTCATTTTTGTTCCACCAAGAGGTGTGATAATTACAGGACTATTAGCTGAATTCATCTCTATTGAAATATGTGAGGTAGATAGCGCCTTTAAGCTATCAATTAAATACTTCACATTAAAAGCAATATCAAAACTTTCACCACTAATTTCAGCCGACATTGACTCAGTACCACTCCCAACATCTTGCGCTTCTACTGATATATCAATCGCCTGATTTGAACTGTCAATACTAAACTTTACCACATTATTCTTTTGGTCAGCTAAGACTGCAATTCGCTCCACTGCACTGAGTAACTGCCGCCTGTCAATTTGCATTTGATGCTGGAATTGACTAGGAATAAGTTGACGGTAAGCTGGATACTGTCCTTCTAAAGTACGGCTAGTTAAACGATGATCTCCACTTTGGAAGACAATTTGACCTTGCTCAAAGTGCAGCGCTACGGTAGAAGAGGCTTCCTCGCCTTCACTTGATTGACGCATCCCCAACATCCGTTCTAGCTCCCGTAGTGCCCTCCCTGGTAAAGTAAGTTCAAAGGGTAGATTTATCGCAGAATTTTCTTCTTTCCCACCTTCTTCTCCTTCTTCTCCTTCTTCTCCTTCTTCTTGCCAATTACTATTTTCTACAACCGCAAGTCGATGACCATCAGTTGCTGCAAATTCTAGGGTATCTCGATCTACAATTAAATGAACTCCTGTTAGTACCTGTTTTGTTTCATCAGCACTCGTCGCAAACAAAGAACCCCGGAATCCTTCAGTTAATGCTTTAATTGGTAGTTGAATAGCCGATCCTGCTTCAATTTTTGGGAGTTCTGGAAATTCGTCAGGACTCATTCCTCGCATTTGGTAACGTCCGGATTTAGAAGTTAATGTCACAATCACACTATTAACTTCTTCATCACTGTCTGATTCTCCCATTTTGTCCTCCAGCGTGATTTCTCCATCTGGTAGACGGGAGACAATATCATTAAAAAGTTTAGCAGGAATTGCGATCGCGCCTCCTGATGTTACATCAGCCGCAAAGCTGGTTTGAATCCCCAGGCTGAGATCAAAAGCAGTTAGTAGCACCCGCCCTTTTTCTGAATCTGCGGTTAATAAAACATTTCCCAGTATTGGATGGGTGGGGCGTGAGGGCACAGCACGACTAACTAGTGAAAGGTTACTATTGAGATCGCTTTGCTTGCAAACCAGTTTCATAGAAATTTCAACGAGAACTAATAATAGGTGTGGAAAATGTGGAAAACCTCTCTTCACTCCCAGTAATTAATGGTTGTGATTTTAAGAGGAAAGGAATCATCGCGGCACGAATTTAGCGATCAGCAATCATCAAGGGTAACTCCTCAAAGCTGACTACTAATAGCTTTGGGGAAAGACTTTAGGGTGAAAGAAGTCAAGATAATGGCTGGTTGTGTTCAACTGATTAGCTCAACTATCTGATTGTGGAAAAACCTGTGGAAAACCCATGTAACTTTTCCACAAGGTATTTATACTTACCTTCACCTAAAAATCGAGACGGGGGACTGGAGACTGGGGGATGAGAGATTTTCATTCGTTAATTGCAAAATAAATCATGGCTGTCTTCAACCCTTAAATCTAGGAGAGGCGGAATGCCTGTCAGTAGCAGCCTCGAGGCTTTCCCTAGGGAGGAGTAGGGTTTTGGGTTTTAGTGGTGAGGTTAATGCGATCGCTAAGTTGGCGCAGTTTTCGGTCTAACGCTGGATCAGTTTCCCGCATCTGGGCAATTTTATCACAGCTATACATCACAGTTGTATGATCTTTACCACCGAATTCCTCACCAATTCTCGGTAAGCTTAAGTCTGTATGCTGCCGCATCAAATACATGGCGATTTGCCGGGACCAACTAATTTCCCTCCTTCTAGAGTTACCTTTCAAGTCTTCAATCGGTACATTAAATGTCTTTGCCACTGTATCCAAAATCACCTCAGACGAAGTTTTTATTGCCTGTACAGGTGGATTTAAAATGGGGCAAATACTCTCGACAGTCATGGGCAACCCCGAAATTGAGACGTAAGCTACTGCGCGAATTAAAGCTCCTTCTAATTCCCGAATATTAGATGTATATTGAGTGGCAATATACTCGATCACTGAGCGAGGTAAACGTATATTTTCATACTCGGCTTTTTTTTGCAAAATTGCCATCCTCGTTTCCAAATCAGGAGGTTGAATATCCGCAATTAATCCCATGGAAAAGCGGGAACAGAGGCGTTCTTGCAAGCTAGTCATTTGGTTAGGAGGACGATCCGATGCCAAGACAATTTGCTTTCCGGCTTCGTGTAATGTATTGAATGTATGAAAAAACTCTTCTTGAGTATACTCTTTCCCTTCAATAAACTGAATATCATCTACTAAAAGTACTTCCGCATCTCGATAATGTTCCCGAAACCCCTGCATACTATCATTTCTAATCGCTGAAATCAGATCGTTAGTAAATTGCTCAGTAGAGACATAAAATATTTTAGCTTCTGGTGAATTTTCTAGTCTAAAATGACCGATTGCCTGCATTAAATGCGTTTTGCCCAAACCGACACCACCGCACAAAAATAGCGGGTTGAATTCTCTTCCAGGAGATTCGGCTACTGCGAGAGAAGCCGCATGTGCCATCCGATTATTTGAGCCGACGACGAAGCGAGAGAAAATGTACTTTGGATTTAATTTACTGGGTTTTGGTAGTTGATTTGAGACAGTTTCTGGAGTATTAGGGATTATGGGAAATGACCAAGGCATATTACTATCACCGATAGTATAGTTTTCCTCCCCTGCGGTGACAGTCAAGTAAATGTCCACTGGGTAACCCAAAATATCTTGCACCACATCCGCAATCGTTTTAATGTAATACTTTTGCAACCAATTACGAGCAAAAGGATTGGCAGTATGAATCACCAAGCAGTTATTTTCCATCTGCTGGGCGCTAGTTGTTTTGAGCCAAGTTTCAAAAGTTGGTCTACTTAATTGTAACTGTAATCGCTCTAGTACCTGAGTCCAGAGTTTTTCTGGTGAAATTTCCATGAGGTTTTCTCTATTATGAATAGGGAATAGGGAATAGGGAATAGGGAGTAGGGAGTGGGGAGTGGGGAGTGGGTAAAGTTGATTTCTTTGTTTTTTCAGAGATTAATTTATATCATTTTTTGCCAGTTGGCTTTCCCGTATTTATGGTGATAACAAAATCTTATTTAACTGTAGGGTGTGTTAGGCACGGGCGAT
>NZ_JAMZMM010000732.1 GCF_024178385.1 Limnofasciculus baicalensis BBK-W-15
ATCTCGCCAGATTAATAATTGTAATGGAGAAATTACTAATTTACTTTGTTTAGGTTTAATTTGTCACTATCAAGGTCAATATAATGAAGCTGTTAAATACTATCAGCAAGCTTTAAAGACAAATATAAAACTTGAGGATTTAACAAGTGAATATTTATTCCTCAAAGCAAAAACACTGGGAAATTTGGGAATTACTTATCATAACTTGGATAAGTATAATGAATCAGTTCAATGTAATGAAAGTAGTTTAGCCTTATTTCATCAACTAGGTGATCAAAGAGGAGAAGCATCAGCATTGTTAGGTTTAGGGCAAGATTATTATACTTTAGGTGATTATGAAAAAGGATTTGACTGCACTCAACAAGCATTGGATATTGCTCAAGAAATAGGCGATCGCTATAATGAAGCCGAAGCTTTAAATATTTTAGGAATGCTATATCGTGAAATGGGAGATTATGAACAAGCAATAGATTTACATCAACAACAAATTATAATTGTTCGTGAAGTTGGTGACTTGCGTGGGGAAGGCTATGCTATGGGTAATTTAAGTGTAGTTTACGAGAAATTAGAAGATTATGTTCAATCTGGCAATTATGCTCAAAAACATTTAGCTATCTCTCAAAGACTTGGTGATAGAAGGGGAGAAGGTGCTGCATTACATTCTTTAGGTATTGCTTTATTGGAACTTTCAGAATTTACAGATGCTTTAAAAATATTACAGACTGCATTAGCAATTTTTAAGGAAGTTGATAGTAAAAGTGAAGAAGCTCAAATTCTTCAAGATTTAGCTATAGTTTATTGGGAACTAAATGACATAGACTCTGCTCTTGAATGCTGCTATAAAGCTTTAGATTTAATTACAGCATTAGAACTTCCTTCAATAAAAAATTGTCAAGAATTAATAGAACAAATCAAGAATAATGAGCAACAAAGAGATTAACTTCAACAAAGTAAATTTATTAGCAGATAGTAAGTCAATCTTAGACCACTTATCAATTGATCCATCTACCATAAAATATATTAAACCTCGATGGAAACGTACTCAATACCGAGCTATTGTTAATTGGCTAACAAAATATCAAGCTTATGAAAATGCTTCTAATTTAGAAAAAGTTAAAGGTTTATCAGAAGCTTTTTATACTTTTTGTAATGTAGAAGAATGGACAAAAGCAGTTAGAATTGTTGCTTATCGTTTAC
>NZ_JAMZMM010000304.1 GCF_024178385.1 Limnofasciculus baicalensis BBK-W-15
GGATTAGTCTTTACAGGCTGAGAGATAATTTGACTACCGAAAATCGAGCCTTGGTTAGCGACTTGGGTTACCCCAGGAGGATTATTAATTCTCACCTGAAACTCAACATTTGCTGATAGTAATGGTCCAATAATTCCAGTAGGCGTGCCGATACTGTTTACGGGTGCGCCATTACCAGAAAAGGGCATAATATTCCCTGGCGCATCAGGGAGTAAATCGCCATTGAGTTTGGTGCTTCCAGGGATATAGGTTGTCCCTTCTGGAATGGGATCTGAGAAAATAGCATTTGTGAGTGGAGCGCTGCTGACATTAGTAATTTTAATCGAGTAAGAAATAGCTTCCCCAGGATCTGCTGCTCCATTGTTATCAGTATCGATAACAGTAGCACCTTTAGTCGATACTACAATATCAGTAATTGGGGTAGTATTTTGTGTAGAGTTATTCCCCAAAGCATCCGGACGTTCTGGTCTGGTAAATACAGTGGCAGTGTTAACAGCATTCACTCCAGGAGTTTTGGGTACTCTTACCTTAACAACAACAGATTGATTTTCACCGGGAGCTAGGGGAGGATCTGTGGAGGGATCGACGGAAAGTCCATTCCCAACATAGTCACAAGTGACAATTCTAGGAGTGCGGGGATCGACTAAGCAACTCCAACCTACACCCTGAAAGCCTTCAAAGGTAAACCCATCTGGTAGTGTGTCTGTCAGGGTTACAGGACCGTAGGTAGGACCTGGACCAAGATTGGTTACAGTTAAGGTGTACTCGCCAATTTCTCCTGCTACAAACGTAGGCGTGTTACTTTGCTTCGCTACTGTGATATCAGGCAAGGGTGTGGGATTAATCGTACTAATCAGGAGATTTCGGACTTCGTGAAAATTGGTCGATCCTCCCGTTGAACTAGCATACCCAAACTTGAACGTGGCAGGTGGTGTCCGTTGTCCAGGTTGGAGCAAATTTACCGGAGGAATACTCGGTTGTGCTGGGAAATTACGAGTCCCTGTAAAGTCGATAAATACACTGACTTTAAAATCAGGTGTGAGAACAATTCTGACACTGCGAGCTGCTGGGTCCCGATTACTTGCATTGGGAACATCAATCCCTTGACTCAGAGGTCCTGAATCAGCGAGATAGCAATAGCCCTGATTTCTATCACTGGGGGTGAGGGATGATCCTCTGATTGTCACAGAATCGGAACGTCTTATCGTTGTGCTGGTGCCATAAGGAGAGCTAGGATTACAACCCGTACCCCGTGTTTCCCCATCATTGGCGAAATTGCCAAACTCATCAAGACCAACACCAAGATACCCTGCTTTTAAACCGGGCACAGGATTTCCTAGATTATCAATTCGCTGGGCATAGCCGAGGGAGCCACCAAACGCTCCAGGATCGGGATTAACTGTATCCCCATCAAAAAGGAAGAAGGTTAACCCATCTGCTCCCGTACCCCCATAAGAGAAGTAGTTGAACTCAATCACCAAACCGTTAGTGGCAGGAATCGGAAAATTATAAAAAACAAAGGCTGATTGGTTTTTGGCATTTGAGGTGAGTCTCAATGCGCCTTGTGGCACTGGTTCCAGTGGATCGAGTGGGGCATTAGGGCTGCAAGGGGGAACCGAATCCCCTGTCGTTGGTGTGATTGGGTTTCCTGCGGTTAAACAGGCTTTAGGTGAGTTTAAACCTGCACCTGCTGTCCAGCCAAAGGATGTATTGTCACGGAATTGTTCTTCAAGAATAGTTGTCGTTTGAGCGTTAACCCGCGCACCAGTAAGGGTGAGGAGAAAAAATGTCGTGCTGACAAGAGGTAAGAGGTGAGAGGTGTGGGGTGAGAGGAAGTTTGGTTCTTTTGATCTCTTATAGCAACCGCCACAGCGGTTAGGAGATTCTAAGCTAGCAAATTTTAACAAGGGGCTAGAGCCAATTGTCCTAAGCGCCTTGGCGACTGCTATATCATAGACAAAATTACACTTAAAATTCCCAAGGGCTAAGAAGTCGGGTTTCTTGAAGAAACCCGACTTCTGTTTGTGATGTTTATTTACACCCACCTGTTTAGCTCTGTCCATTTTACTCAGCTTGACCATGAGAAAATTTTTCCCCTCATCCCTTGGCGATTATACAAGAGCATAACTTTATAGATTGCAATTTAAACTGTAGAAATATGGACACCAAAAAAACTAGCTGTTGAGGAATAAGACATGATGAAAAAAACAAAAAACCATACCCCTATTATATAAAAAGGGACAAAAAACAATTCCTTTGGTAGTTAAGGAAATTGGAGAGTTGGATTTTGAGTTTATTCATATATATCCACTTGCTCCTATACTGCCCAATTTAGTCGTAAAAAATATCACATCCAAATCAAATCCAGTCCGCTTGATTATAATTTGCCCCATTCCCGATCTCAATTCCCAATCCTTTCGCGCGCCGCTTCTAGGAGCAGACGCTTTTCAGCACGCGCGATCGCAATATAAGTATTTTCTACATTATTCACATCCACAGAAATTGAGGATATCCCCCACCGTACCAAAGAGTCAATCAATTCCGGATACTGAGCTGGTGCTTCACCGCAGATGGAGCAGGGAATGCCAGCATCTCTTGCCATCGCAATCAGTTGCTTAATCGCCCCCATTACCGCTGGATGACAGCCATTGGCAGTATAACCCGACTCGGTGCTATCCCGCTCCACAGCAAGCAAAAGTTGAGTTAGATCGTTTGTGCCAATTGAGATTCCCTGAACCCCAGCTTTAACATAATCGGGTAACAGAAACAACACCGAAGGCACTTCTGCCATAATCCAGAGCCGGAAGTCAGGATAATCCATTAATCCGCTTTTTTCAACTCGACGGCGACAAAAGACAAATTCCTCTACAGTACGGACAAAGGGCAACATCAGCTGCACATTACTGTAGCCCCTAGCATAGACTTCCCCTAAAGCTGCCAATTCCACATCAAAGGAAGCGGGATCTCTGAGATAGTGACGAGTACCTCGGTGATTTATTACTTGGGGTGTCGAAGGCGAGCTACGCTTGGGCAATTCAGATGTCTCCCTAGTTGTTAGTGGTTTTTGTTCCGACAGACTATTGCTAGAAACAGCAATAACACCAGATTCTGGCAAATCTAGGGAGCGATATAAAACTTTTCGTGGCATAAATGCAGCCGCAAATGGAATAATAAGTTGGGCAATACGACTTACTAACTCATTCTTTCTTCCCTGTCGTAACCATTCTGTGGGATGTAGATTTTCCAAGGCATCCAGAATCATTAATTCTGAGCGCAATAATCCCACTCCATCTACTGGTAAACCCTCAATTCGTTTTAAGGATTGGGATTGACTTAAATTCACTAAAAGTTCAGTAGCGATTGGCAATTGGGATAAAGAGTAAAGTGGTGAAATCCTCCCCTCCTCCAACTCTTTCCTCCTCCCTCTTTCCTCCTCCTCCCGATACTGCATTGGCTGGGCTACTCCCTTAACTTCTCCTCGATTTCCATCTACTAACAGTAACTCACCAGTTTGAAATAGTTGAGTCACACCTGCCGCACTGACAACAGCAGGAATACCGATTTCTCTGGCAAGAATTGCCCCATGACTAGTCATCCCAGATTCCTCGGTAACTACACCAGCGGCTTTTTTAAGCCAAGGTAGCCAGTTAGGGGATATAGTTTGGGCAACTAAAATTCTACCAGGAGGGATATCTTCCAAATTTTGAGGATTGCCGATAATCACTTGAGCGAGTGCTGTAACTTTTCCGGTAGCTGCTGCTATTCCTCGAACTAATTTTCCAGTGGGCTTTAAGTTTTGAGTTGGAATTTTTGAGTCTTGATTTTTAGATCCTAAATTAGACTTCAAAAGTGGGGAATCGGAGAGATCTTCTCCGATTTTTGATTGCCAGTTTGGCTGAGGGCTAAATTGGGTAATATAGAGTTGTGGTTCGGAGTGACTTGGAGTGTGACAAATAGTCCATTCTATAGAAAAGATCGGGGTAATTTCATCACTTAATCGCTGACATAAATCGATCAATTGTTTTAGGTATTTGTACTCAATGGCATACTGTTTTTGCTGTTCTTCACTCAGAGGGTAAGCTTGGATGCTATTTTCTGTGAGCGTTTCTATCTTTGGCTGCGTTATATCGCCAGATGATTTTAATTTGCTACTAAGACGATAGGCAATAGTTTTATTACCTAGTTGTGAGGCAATCGTCTTACCAGTTTTGACATTGATTTGGTAAGAGTCGGGTAAAACTTCTCCTTTTGCGATCGCCAATCCCAATCCCCAAGTAGCTTTAATGAGCAATTGTTCTCCGTCAGCTTGAATAGTGCCAGATGCAATGGCATCGTAGATTGGTTGCACTGTCACTGCTAAATTGAGTTGGTGTAGTCCAATACCAACGCGCTGCCAGTAAAACAAGCTTCTCGCACGAAAGAATTCTGCCCAAACTCGTTTTAAGGCAAGAGTCAAAGATTCTGGTTCTCCAAGACAAATGTAGGAGTCCAACAGCCCAGCATATTGCAGGTTATCTGCCAAATTTTTAACTTGCAATATCTCGATTGGCAACTGTTTCAATGGTAGCGCTAAGGAAGGTTGTAAAATAATTGCAGATCCTTCCATTATTTGAGTGGCACTTAATAGCGCTGAATTCCATAGAGGTGGCAGAGTGGAAGCGCTAATTCCTTGACGAATTTGTTGGGATACTAACTGTAACTGACGCGGATTGTCTACATTTACATGTAATGAGGAATGGGGCAAATCTGCTAATAATGGCTCTGAGGAACCTAACTTTTCTATAAATTCCCAAAATACCTTTCCCGGAACGACAAAACCAGGTATAACAGGGTAATCCTGCTGCAAAAGTTGACTTAAATATAAAGCCGTGTTTCCCACAATGGAGTAGTCTGAGGGTTGAATCCGAGCGAACCAGTAAAGATTGTCCACGATTAACTCTTTAATGGCTTGGGTTTTCTCTCTGCCTCGGCGTTGCCCGTACAATCTCGCGGCAAATGCTAGAGATTACGAAGTTAATACCACTTATAGAGTTATTTGTCAATCCGTATTTGTGGGGATTTCCCCTAATTAGGGGGATAACCAATTCCTAGATTTTACGGATTCCCGATCGATCGATTTAAACCTAAGATGACATTAACAGAAAATGCTGAGTCCCCTGGTAGTTGAATGTCTTACGGCTACCAGGGATTTTTCTATCTGGGTCACTAACTCTAACTACTGCAAGGAGTTCGAGTTGTTGACTCATCGTTCAAAACTATAAACTTGTTGAGTAGTTAAACTATCGCAGATCGAGGATAGCTCAGTCAAAGGGAACCTCTGTCGATCTAGCCGGACTTGTAGGCTAGTCAAGGGATCGATACCAGACGACACCAGAATAGAAATCCGTCCCACTTGAGGCCATTCACTTAAATTGTCTAAAATTTTGACGATCGCCTGTAAGTAGGGATGCTGACTATTATTGTACCAATCCGGCGCAGCTAAATTGGCTTGGTCAAAGCCGAGGTGGATAATTAAGGACGGTTTGTCAAATAACGCGATCGCGACAGGGCGAGATTCCTCCTGTAATAATAGATCTTGGCTATGGACTAAATGTCGGATTTTTTCCAATCGTTCGTACCGTTGAGCGATCCCTTGGGGAGCATCATTCCAGTGAATTGCCACGGAAACTAAATAGGTTTGTAGTAACAAGTGACCTAGTTTCTGTGCCTTAGTCGCTAAATAGCCGGAATTGTAGTCATTGGATTCAATCAGTAAAGGTACTCGATCTACTACTTCAAGACCATATCCTCTCAGTCCAGCAATTTTACGAGGATTATTGGTGATCAAGCGAATTTTTTTGATCCCGAGATCGTTGAGCATTTGTGCCCCCATCCCGTAGTCTCGCAAATCGGCTGGGAATCCTAGGCGTTCGTTAGCTTCAACGGTATCAAGTCCCATATCCTGCAAAGAGTAAGCCTTTAATTTATTTACCAGACCAATACCACGTCCTTCTTGGCGCAAATAAACCACGATGCCTTGACCCGCATTCTCAATCATCTTCAGCGCCGCTTCCAGTTGCATCCGGCAGTCGCAGCGGAGGGAACCCAAAGCATCTCCAGTTAAACATTCCGAGTGCATTCGTACCATGACCGGACGATCTTGAAACTGGGCGGGATCTCCCTTAACAATTGCCACATGTTCTGAATTGTCTAAAGTGTTGCGGTAGCCATAAATCTCAAAATTTCCAAAAATCGTGGGTAATTTGGCAAGACTGGCTCGATAGACAAAGCGATCGTACTTGAGGCGGTAACTAATCAAGTCCGCAATACTGATTAATTTAAGTTGATGTTGTCTGGCGTATTCGATTAATTGGGGTAACCGCGCCATTGAACCATTGAGATTTTGAATTTCACAGATCACCCCGGCTGGGTATAAACCCGCCAATCGGGGCAAGTCAACAGCAGATTCGGTATGGCCAGCCCGTTTCAAAACCCCACCCTCTCTAGCACGGATCGGAAAAATATGACCGGGACGGCGTAAGTCAGAGGGTTTAGTGTTTGGGTTGATGGCAACTTGGATAGTTTTTGCGCGATCTTCAGCGGAGATGCCAGTGCTAACCCCTAGCTGAGTTCCAGCGTCGATGCTAATCGTGAATGCCGTTTGGTTGCTGTCAGTGTTTTTACTGACCATTAACGGTATATCCAAAGCGTCGAGGCGTTCCCCCGTCATTGCCAGACAAATGAGTCCCCGTGCCTCCACTGCCATGAAATTAATCATGTCGGGGGTGGCGAACTCGGCGGCACAAATTAAGTCGCCTTCATTCTCGCGGTTTTCATCATCAACTACCACCAAAGGGCGACCCGCCTTGAGATCTTCTAGGGCCGCATCAATTGAATCAAATTCAAACAAATTAGTTTCAGGGGATTCCACTTCCAGAGTGCGGGTGCTAAACCTTTAAAATTTATATTATTTCTGGCAAAACAAAACTTACTCAAAATGAGCCTAGTTAATGAACTGGCTTATTTTGACGTTTGCTTCCTGTTTCAACCAAGGATGGGGAGCATCTTCTTGTCCACAGGCGTTAATTCCGCAGTTGCCCTGCGTACTCTACACTTCAAGCTCTCCCGCTCGTTTTTCGGTGAGCTAGTCATACAGTACTTCTTGATTGTATCTGATACTTTTAATTTGGACAATCTCCGACAATCTTCGACAATCAAAATATAGCCATCCTATTACTAGGAAAGGTGGTATCCCACAAAGCTATTGCTCTAAAACAATAGCGCATTTTAATATCAAAGACACCTGCAAACATTGAGGACTACGCCTATAAATAGGTATCCCTGTATTTACTGGTAGCTGAAAAAGCAATTGGTGTTACTGACTTTCTTGATCCCAAGTTGCTTATTTCCGTTAAGCCGAACCATTGGTTTCTGACTGATCTAATTCTACCAGAGCAGCGCCAATTGTGGGTCAAGTATTTTTTCACACAATGGCCGACATTGTTGAGCTTATTACCGGAAAGTCGCTAAAACAGTCATCCTAGCAATTACTCGTCTGCCAGTCGTAAGTTGTAAGTTTGTAGTGGAAATTATTTTAGGGGTTAGGGG
>NZ_JAMZMM010000305.1 GCF_024178385.1 Limnofasciculus baicalensis BBK-W-15
GTATCTTGCAACCCTATCAAAGCCCCAACAATAATTATTTGAATACTGTAAAAAAATTGGAATAATCCCGCCAAAGCGAGAAAAGTAGTTGCTGTCTTAACTGCTTCAATATTCTCTGGATTGTTTATATCTAAATAAATTCCCGCAATCTGATATGGAAACAACCAGAAAATGAGTGCCACAGCACTGGCATAAATGCCACCAATCGTAATCCCAATTGATGCTGCCCTTCTTGCACCCAAAGGTTTTTTTTCTCCCATAGTCTGACCTACTCTCGTGACAGCAACATTGCCGATTCCGAGTGGTATCACTATCGCGATCGCTGCTGTTTGGATCGCAATCTCATGGGCTGCTAATGTCACTGTTCCTAAATACCCTGCTAGCCAAGCGGTGACGTTCAATACTGCTGATTCCACTCCCAATAGAAAACCCATAGGCCATCCAGTTTGAAAAATTTTCACAAACGTCTGTTTATCAAACTGATGCAAGTAGCGGAAAAGTTGATAATCTCTAACTTTTGGGGAGAAAATCAGCAAGATAACTCCCACTATAAAACTAACCCAAAAAACCAGAGTACTTGCCCAGCCTATTCCAGCTAAACCAAGTTGAGGAAGACCAAATTTACCGAACATTAACACATAATCGGCAGCGGCATTCAATATCAGCCCAGCCAGCATAGTGACAGTTATCAATCGGGGGACGTTGACAGCAGAGGCAATGCCTCTTAATATCATAATACCAAGTGCAGCAGGAAAGCCCCACACAATTGAGTGTAAATAGGTTTTTGTCAGTAAAACATTGCTTTCTTGTTGACCTAATAGCAGCAAGATAGTATCGCCATACCAAAGCAGAAGCATTGCAGGTAAAGACAAGGCAACTACTAGCCATATCTGCCCAGAAGCAATACGACTAACTTGATCTATGTTGTTTGCCCCAAAAGCCTCGGCTGCTATAGCTGCTCCTGCTGAGAGAATACCAGAGCAGGTAAATAATAAAGTCGAAAAAGCGATCGCACCCAAAGCACCACCAGCCAAAACTTGTGTACCAAGTAAACCCATCATGACTACATCCACTGTATTAATACTCGTTTCGCATATTTCGACAACGACTAAGGGAATTGCCAATTGTAGGCTAACTCGTGCTTCTGATATAAGCTCTGACTTATATTCTGTTGATGTTATTTCTGCTAATCCTCTTTGGGTATTTGTCATATCTCAGCTTTAGAATTAGTACTATGTGTCTTACTTTTTTTGTGCCTATTTAATATACTCAATGCAACTGAAATTAACAAACACCATAAGTAACGCCTAGTTCCTTAGTTATGAAAAATAAAGAAAATATGTATTTCGAGATGCGTAGCACAAGAAATACTGCGTCCTTGGTAAATCCCCTGAATTTATTTATGGGGATTCCTTCTGCCTTCTGCCTTCGTAATTCTGCCTTCTTAACAGCCAGCAAAGCGTAAGTCAGAAAATTTGTTATTTTTGACATTATTTAAGTTGATGGTTGAGCCTGCTATCACTAGATTCTCCCTTTCAAAGCATCCACCAACAGCGGTTTGATGTTGTTTTTTGTAAAAATCAGAGCTAGTATCCAGTAATTGTTAGTTGAAGTATTGGCAGCTGCGGTATGCCATATAGTTGGTGTATAAAACATTGCTGCTCCTACAG
Source organism: Limnofasciculus baicalensis BBK-W-15 (assembly GCF_024178385.1). Taxonomy (GTDB): domain Bacteria; phylum Cyanobacteriota; class Cyanobacteriia; order Cyanobacteriales; family Coleofasciculaceae; genus Limnofasciculus; species Limnofasciculus baicalensis. The sequence goes on from NZ_JAMZMM010000305.1 coordinate 1,671, forward strand.
GAAGTGGAAGACATAACAACGAAACCCAATATGAGACGTTGAAGTATCCACCGTTTCTGGATGACGTGCAGCTGGTCGATAACGCTGACAGTAGTTAGGCGCACACAGAAAGGAACCACCTTTGAGTACTTTTCTGGGTATTCGGGAGAGCGGTGTATTTGGATCAAAGCTCTCTTGTTGGGTTCCGCCTCTGGTGTTGACTGGAATACAGCAAGATTTTGTCTTATTTTCCGGGTGAGAATCTCGATACCAGTCAGTTGTCCACTCCCAAACGTTGCCAATCATATCGTACAAACCATAACCATTTGGAGGATACAAGCCGACAGATTCTGCTCCAGGAGAGTGCGGCTTTAGGTTTTGCCAAGGAAATTTACCTTCCCAAGTGTTAGCCATGCGCTTACCTTTGGGTGCAAATTCATTTCCCCAGGAGTAGACAGCACCCTCCAACCCACCGCGAGCCGCAAATTCCCACTGTGCTTCCGTCGGTAACAATTTACCAGCCCAAGCTGCGTAAGCTTCAGCATCTTCATAGGCAATATGTACCACAGGATAATTTTCTCGCCCTTTGATAGAACTTCCAGGTCCGGCTGGATGTCGCCAGTTTGCACCAGGTACATAAACCCACCAGCTACAAGTTTGTAAATGAACTGGTTGTTCCGGCTGTTGAAATACAGCTGATCCTGGTACTAAGAGTTCCGGTATAGCTCCAGGATAATCTTCTGGCTTTGGTGGACGTTCTGCCACTGTCACGTAGCCAGTTGCTTTCACAAAACGTTGAAACTGTTTGTTAGTGACGGCGTAGCGATCCATCCAAAAGCCATCTACACGAACAAGATGGGCTGGACTTTCCTCTGGGTAATGGTGGTCAGACCCCATCACAAAATCGCCACCAGGTATCCAGACCATCTCTTTATCAGGTGCTTTACCAGGACACTTGATCGCGATTTGCCTACCAGATTTACCAGATGAAACCTCTTGATGTAATGTACGTTCCTGCATGAATGACTTTTCCTTATGCTGGGTAAGGTAAAACTTGCCCGTTCCATTCCTCAAAGCGATTGCGCAACCGCTTCAATACGTCGGGATTATTATCCTTGAGGTCAGTTTGTTCGCCTTCGTCATTAGCAAGATTGAACAGATATTCTTTCTCTCCCTGACGCAAGTACTTCCAATCCCCGCTTCGGACTGCTGCTTGGAGTTGTCCTGAAGGATACCCACTCTCATTAGATTTATAGCGCCAGAACAGCGTTCGAGGGGAAACAGGTTTTTTACCCACAAGGACAGGGAGCAAATTCCGACCATCAAGTGGATAGTCGGGATCGGGTGAAGTACCTGTTGCTGCCAGAATTGTTGCTGTTAAGTCGAAAGTGATAAGAACTTGGTTGTTCACTTGGTTTGGTTGAATCACTCCGGGCCAGCGAATAAAAGTGGGGACTCGTATACCACCTTCATACAAACTGGTTTTTCTCCCTTGAAAAGGTCCAATATCAGAGAATTTCTCACCCCCGTTATCACTAGCAAAAATGACTATGGTATTATCAGCCTGTCCGGAATCTTTTAAAGCTTGCAAGACTTTACCAACTCCGTCGTCTAGCCTTTTTAGGATCGCAGCATAAGTTTCTTTTGACCCTCCGGCAGTGATATCATTTGAACTGTAGAAAGTTCGACTCAACTCTTCATCTTCTGGTCTTTCCCAGGGCCAATGAGGTGCATTGTAATGAAGGCTTAGGTAAAACGGTTCACCCTGAGCGTTGTCGAAGGGTTTATTACGTGGTCTAGTGAGAAATTCAACGGCACGTTCAGTATACAAGTCTGTAGCGTAGCCTGGTTTATCTACAAGCACCTCACCTTCATAGAAGTCAAGTTTTTCACTTTCATTTTTGTGGGTAAAGTAGTCGATCGCCCCACTATAATTTCCAAAGAACTCATCAAAACCACTCTTGAGTGGACTGTAATTTGGAAGAAAACCAGCGTGCCATTTACCAACCAATGCTGTCTGATAACCATTGGCTTTCAAAAGGGAAGCGATCGTTGGGTGTTGAGGCGGTAATCCTACATTGTCACTGTCAACTAGAGGTTCTTGAAGAGCAACTGGCAATCGCGCTGGATAACGACCTGTAAAAAAGCTGATCCGTGTTGGCGTGCAAACAGTTTGTGCTGCATAGGCATTGGTGAAGCGCGTACCTTCCCTTGCCAACTGGTCTAAATTTGGCGTCTGATAAGTTTTTCCATAAATACCAATGTCGCCCCAGCCCAAGTCATCCGTCAAAATGAACAGTATGTTAGGACGCTTTTGTGTGGCAGCGACAGCAGAAGACACACTCAATCCTCCTAATGTCAAGACTGTGCTGGTAATTGCAGTCCCCAAAAACTGACGACGACTAATTGCTGGTAGTTTGCGTTTGTTCATTTTCTCTTTGGGTGATTTTTCCTTCTGCTTTGCGTGGTGGTTCCCCAAACAGATTGTTGAACTTATGATTGGTCATGGTTAACCCAACTGCGTAGTTGAAGTAGTCCATGTTCAACCGAAAAGTGCCATCTTCTTTGAGATCCAACAAATGGTTGAGAATTTGGTCTACATATTTGGGTTCGCCGTAGGGCGCTAAACCCATAAGTTTGTACTCACCTGAGTTAACTTTGAACCCGGTGTAGTAGGTAAAGGCTGAATAAAGCAAACCGAGGGAGTGGGGAAAATCAATTTCCCACTTGGGTGTGAGTTGATTTCCTTCTCCCATCCAAACGGAGGTGGTTGCCCACTCTCCTACACCATCTAAGCACAAAACGGCAGCACGCTCAAAAGGACTGGGAAAAAAAGCAGCCGCCGCATGGGCTTGGTGATGTGAGGTAAACAATAGAGGAGGCAATTGAGAAGTTTTGCACTCCCCCAAAAGTGCCAATTCTTTTTTTAAGAGTGTCTTGAGGTAAAGCTTTTCTTTTAGCCAGATTGGCATGGCTGTGATAAACGAGCTAAATCCCTTTGGCGCATAGGCTAAATAGGTTTCTAGCAACCGCTCAAATTTGACTAATGGCTTGTCGTAAAAAACAATTTGATCGACATGTTGTAACTTGGTTCCTGCTTGTTTTAGACAGTAAGCGATCGCTCCAGTAGGAAAACCAGCATCGTGCTTTCGTCTTGAAAAACGTTCTTCCTGGGCTGCGGCAACAATTTCGCCATGGACAACCATAGCGGCAGCGCTATCGTGGTAGTAAGCTGAAATTCCTAATATCTGCATTTCACACCTTTTGGGTGAGTATAAGTTGACTCTCTTCCCCATCATCACTATTGGCAATCTTATTGCCAATCACTTGATAAAAACGAACAATTAAAATAATTGCTGAGAGTAGTGGACTCAAAACCATAGCTAACCAGATACCGATACCTCCCCAACCTAAAATGATTGCCATGAAATAGCTTCCTGCCAAGCCAAGACCCCAGACAATCAAGTTCATTAACACTGGCACGAACGTATCTTGCAACCCTATCAAAGCCCCAACAATAATTATTTGAATACTGTAAAAAATTTGGAATAATCCCGCCAAAACAATAAAAGAAGTTGCTGTCTTAACTGCTTCGATATTCTCGGGATTGTTTATATCTAAATAAATTCTCGCTATTTGATATTGAAACAACCAGAAAATGACTGCCACAGCACTGGCATAAATGCCACTAATCATAATCCCAATCAATGCTGCCCTTCTTGCACCCACAGGGTTTTTTTCTCCCATGGTCTGACCTACTCTCGTGATAGCAACATTGCCGATTCCGAGTGGTATCACCATCGCCATTTCTGCTGTTTGGAACGCAATCTCATGGGCTGCTAATGTGACTGTTCCTAAATACCCTGCTAGCCAAGCGGTGACGTTCAATAGTGCTGTTTCCGCTGCCCATTGAAGCCCCATGGGCCATCCAGTTTGAAAAATTTTGACAAAGGTCTGTTTATCAAACTGATGCAAGTTGCCCAAAAGTTGATAATCTCTAACTTTTGGGTAGAAAATAAGCAAAATAACTCCTGCTATAAAACTAACCCAAAAAACCAGAGCAGTTGCCCAGCCTATTCCAGCTAAACCAAGTTGAGGAAGACCAAATTTACCGAACATTAACACATAATCGGCAGCGGCATTCAATATCAGCCCAGCCAGCATAGTGACAGTTATCAATCGGGGGACGTTGACAGCAGAGGCAATGCCTCTTAATATCATAATACCAAGTGCAGCAGGAAAGCCCCACACAATTGAGTGTAAATAGATTTTTGCCAGTAACACATTGCTTTCTTGTTGACCTAATAGCAGCAAGATAGTATCGCCATGCCAAAGCAGAAGCATTGCAGGTAAAGACAAGGCAACTGCTAGCCATATTTGCCCAGAAGCAATACGACGAAGTTGATCTATTTTATTTGCCCCAAAAGCCTCGGCTGCTTGCGCTCCTCCTGCTGAGGTAATACCATAGCAGGTAAATAATAAATTCAAAAAAGCGAGCGTGCCCAAAGCACCAGCAGCCAAAACTTGTGTACCAAGTAAACCCATCATGACTGCATTCACTGTATAAATACCCGTTTCGCACATTTGCGAAATGACTAAGGGAATTGCCAATCGTAGGCTTACTCGTGCTTCTGATATAAGCTCTGACTTATATCCTGTTGATGTTATTTCTGCCAATCTTATTTGGGTATTTGTCATATCTCATATCTTGCGCCTATTTAATACACTCAATGCAACTGAAGTTAACAAACACCATAAGTAACGCCTAGTTCTTTTAGCCATCGACGATAGGCAACTGTGCATTTATCCGATGGCACATGTATTTCCTGTGACAACCATTGTGTATTTATCTGCTTTGAGGGTAACAGTGGTAAACGCGCTGGCTGTTGAGAATGTAGGATCCGAATATCTTGTTCTATTGTTTCGTCATATTCGGCTAGTAGCTTTGACTCCAATGTTTTAAAGTCCAACGTTTCAAGGCAGTTCCACATTATCAACATCCGCAACACGCTGTTGTCTTCATCAATCGGTGTTATCGTCATCAAATCCACTATCCGAATTTCAGGGGATTCTGAAACGCAGTATTGACATAAAGGATGACTAAGCTTAAACCAATTAACCCATGAGTCATCTTGGATATGGCTGACAATCCTTGATGTCTGGAATTGATACTTACCCATAGTCAGGCCATCTTTGTCTACCTTCACCTCAAAGTCTTTAACTTCTGTATGATTGCGATCGCCTAACCAACCGTCATGGATAAAAGGAAAATGAGATACATCTAAGGAATTATCCATCACGCGAAACGCACTAGCTTGAATAAAGTACGACTTAGTATAAGTCTTGTGATAATTCGGATCGTCCCATTCGGGAAACGAAGGTATATCATTAACTGGGTTCCCTAAGCAAACCCACACTAAGCCGTAGCGTTCCTGGCAATGATAGGTCTTGGCTTGTGCATTTGCTGGGGGTACCATGTCAGGGTGAGCCGGGATGTGTACGCATTTACCAGCTTCATTGTATCTCCATCCGTGATACGCACAAACCAAAGTATTATTCGCAATTTCTCCCATAGACAGAGCCACACCTCGGTGGGGACAGTGGTCTTGCCATACCTGTATGGGTGAATTCTGTTCATGACTGCGCCATAGTACCAACTTAACTCCCAACAAATGAGCTGTGGTGATACTTCCTGGTTTACAATCTTCTACCTTTGCGATTACGTACCAGTTGTTGATTAAGATTAGGTCGGCAGTTGTCATAAGACCTCATGGGATGTGTGGAAACTCAGTCGCTTCAGCGCTGAGAGGAAACAGGACTAAAGTCGCTTGAGTCGCAGTGGATATTCTCCACGAGCCATAAGATTTGAATTTGCAATCTTTGACACTCCCCGGTCTGAAGACACGGGGATTCTTAAGACCACAATTTGAGTCT
>NZ_JAMZMM010000733.1 GCF_024178385.1 Limnofasciculus baicalensis BBK-W-15
TGTCCCCACTCCCTACTCCCCTTTCAGAATTAGGGATAAAAACTGACAACAGGTAAGCCGAGAGTTTCTTGCCAACCCATCATCAAATTGAGACATTGAATGGCTTGACCAGCTTGACCCTTAATCAGATTATCAGTAGCAGACATCACAATAACTCTACCAGTACGGGGATCGACTTCAATGCTAATGAAACAGAGATTAGTACCGCACGCCCACTTAGTTTGGGGATATGTGCCGCTCGGCAAGATCCTGACAAAGGGAGATGAGCGATAAAATGCTGTATAAATTGTGACTAAATCTTCCCGTACTAAACCAGGATCTCGCAGGGTAGCGTAAATTGTTGCCAAGAGTCCTCGCACCATCGGTACCAGGTGGGGAGTAAACTGAACAGTGACCTCATGACCCGCTAAATCGCTACAAATCTGCTCTATTTCTGGAGTATGGCGATGGCGGGTAACACCGTAGGGGGAAATAGAATTATCAGCTTCTGCGAGTAAGAGATTAGTTTTTGCCGTGCGCCCAGCACCTGATGCTCCAGATTTACCATCAATAATGGCTGTGTCTGGGACAATTAAACCTTGCTTGAGGAGTGGTGCTAGTCCCAGGAGACTGGTGGTAACATAGCAACCGGGGCAACCAATGAGTTGAGCTTCCTTAATGCGATCGCGATACAATTCTGGCAATCCATAAACTGCTAATGCGGCAGTTTCGGGATCGTTTCGTTCCCCTCCATACCAGGCTTTATAAGTCTCCGGGTTCCAAAACCGATAGTCTGCCGAGAGATCGATCACCTTACATCCCTTGGACAAGAGGGTAGGTGCCATCTGATAGGCTAAACCATTAGGCAAAGACAGGAATACAACTTGACAGCGGCTAGCAATCAGATCTAGATCGATTGGCTCAATTGTCAGATTGACACAATGACCTAAATGAGGGTACAGATCGGAAAATTGCTTGCCAGCACTGCTATCCCCCCCTAAATAAACCACCTCGACACTGGGGTGATCCATCAAAAGACGTACAAGTTGCACGCCACCATAGCCAGAAGCACCGACGATTCCTACAGGCAGGCGTTCTAAATCACCCATGATATTTCTTTCCTAAGAGAGCTGAGATTGAAAGCGTTTGAACTTTTGCTGCATTTTAACTGAGTTTGCTGGATACAAGTCAAAAGTCAAAAGTCAAAAT
>NZ_JAMZMM010000306.1:0-6769 GCF_024178385.1 Limnofasciculus baicalensis BBK-W-15
GGCTAGGAGTGAGGGGATAAATTTTATTTCCAATTAGCCATTCCCCACCGCCCGATACGGCATCCGCTGTTCCATTCCCCATTCCCCTATCCATTGGAATCAATATAATATTTGTATGGGCTGGTTTCGGGATTAATTTCTATCAATAAAGTATAGAGAATCTATCCAAACCACCCCTACTAACCAAAGACTTAGGAGAAGTAACTGATGTGGTATCAAATTTGGGAGTATTTTTTCGCATCAGCAAAATATTCGGCGTGGAAAAAGCAATTCTGGCAAGGACAGAGAGTCGATAAATTAACTTGGGAGAAAGTTATCATTTTTTTGAGCGTAGCAGAGGAAAACCAATCTTTGAAAGCACAACTCAAAAAAACGATATCTATTGAAGAGTTTATGGGTGTTGTCGCAGATAATGGCTTTACCTTCACTCTAGAAGAACTAGGTAAAGTGGTCATTACCCAAAAGCAAATCTGGGATTTATTCTCGGCAATAGATACAACTCTCTCTCTCAAGGAAGAACTTATCCAAATCAAGAGCGTTGATGAATTTATCCAAATGGCAGTAGATAATGACTATTACTTCACTAAACAACAACTAAGTTGGCTGCTAACTGGAATTAAGTTAGACTCAACATTAGTTTCAGTTACCAATAGCACAGGAGATAGTGTGCTGGTAAGGAACATTGGTGGAGTGGGGACTGCAAATTACATTAGCCTTGGGGAAGAGTGGGGTATCGTGCCACCATTCTGTCATATTGATAAACGAGATACATTATTTTCCAAGGATGCGAACGATCCCTTTTTGCCGGATCAATGCTTATTGCCACGAGGTTATTTTAACCAATATGTAGCGTAGTGCGATCGCAGAGGGGGATTAAGAGAAAATAAAGAATTTCCCAACCCGCCGAGACGGGTTGGATTTCTGTAACTGTGGTTGAAGCCGCCCTCTTGACAATGGCGCTAGAATTATCGGGATTTAAGCAAACATGATATAACTTGTAAGATTTAGTAACATGAAAGCTTGACCCGTAACAGGAGTGAGTATGTACCAAGGCTTGCCAGTAATCGATGCAGATGCCCATAAACTAGAAAATCCCATGATTATGCGGGATTATCTGGAACCAGAATATCGCGATCGCGTCGGTTTGGTCATTGATAGTCTAGGCGATCAACGGGCAAAAATCATCGACTTCAATCCCGCTACCGGAAAAAATGACTTGTTGCGGATGTTTCCCCAACCCCAAGGGTTAGGAAAAGGTGGTTTTCGTAATTTGCATCCCGATACCACTTTGGGTGCTATGTTCAACAAAATCCGGCTTGAACACATGGATCAAGAAGGTGTTGATATCCATGTTATCTATGGGACGCTGAATCTGATTTTTTCCAGTATTATGGATAAAGATTTTGCGATCGCACTCTGCAAAGCCTATAACAGTTACATGGCAGATGATTGCCGAGGATACGATAATCGCCTAAAAGCTATTGGTGTAATTCCTCTGCAAGATGTGGAAGAAGCGGTAAAAGAAATGTACCGCTGTGTCAACGAATTAGGCATGATTAGTGTTGCCGTTGCACCTAATTTACCTGTGCCCCATCCTCAAGCCCCCGATGCTTTTCCAGAGATTCGCACTTGTAAGGCAATTAGTCATCCAGACTTCCGTCCTATTTTACAAGCTGCGGTAGACTTAGATATTGGTTTAGGCATTCATGGCGGTCCAGGTTCCTATATGGTTGGTGGTATTGCCGATCACATGGAAACCTTCGTTCTCACTCATATTTTCGTTCAGAGAAACCAGCAACAATTAGCCTTAGCGCGGATGGTTTTTGATGGCGCATTTGAACAATTTCCCACATTACGAGTTGGCTTTTTAGAAGGAGGTTGTGGTTGGCTTCCCGACTTAGCCCACTCCTTCCACGAACATTGGGAGAAACGGATTCGCGACTTCGATCCCAAAAATCCCTACCGCCCGTCTTTGATGGAATTCACCAAATTAATGATTCAAGAAAAAGGCGGACGGGATAACGTCAATATTATTAGTCAGGCGAAGAATCTTTTCGATTTATTATGGAATCGCGCCCACGATCCCAGTAAGATTGATGATGCTAGTTTGTACGAACATTATGACCTACGCCATCGAGATCCCTTAGACTATTTTGAACGGGGACAAATCTTTACTTCCTTTGAATCTGACGATCCAAGTCCTGCGTATTTGCATATCGCCATGGGTGAAGTTGGCAAACGCCTTGCTTGTTTCTCTGGCGATTATGGACATTGGGATGGTGTGCTGCATGATTGCGTTAAAGATGCCGCCACAGTTGCAGATTACGATCGCGAACATCTAGGATTATTACTAGGTGGAAATGCCCTATCATTGTATGGCGATCGTTTGCGTCAATCTTTACCGGAAAAACTGATGGCTGTGACTCTGTAAGGTGAGTTGGTTATTTGTTATTAGTTGTTGGTTGTTAGTTATTGGTTGTTGGTTGTTGGTTGTTGGTTGTTAGTTGTTAGTTGTTGGTTGTTGGTTGGCTAATAACAAATAACAAATAACAAATAACAGTATCTATTCAGGTAGATATTCAGGATTAAGAACATCTTCCAATGTGAATGGCGGTTTAGCAGGGAAAAAATCTGGAGGGAGTTTATATTTTTGTAAAGCATTACTCCTAGCCTTTTGATAGCAGTCGAGAAACAAACTGCTTAAAAGGGGACGGAGACTAGGACTATCCTCAAGAGCTAGTTCAATCTCAGTTTTCTGTTCTACAATTGTATTGCGCCACCCCTTGGCATTATAAGCTTTCTCTGATTCCCAATAAATCAGCTTGAGTAGATGTTCAATCAGGACAATTAATCTGCTTTTGAGTTCCTTTTTCTCACTGCGTCCCATGCTTTCAATTTCTTCAATTAGATTTGACCATTCCACCTCTTCAAAACGACGTTCTTTGAGCAATTGTGCGGTTGTTTGTATCCACAAATAAAAATCCTGTTCATAAAGAATTTGATTGAGTTGGGGTTGAGAACAGGTTGCCATAGAAGTTTATCCATCTGTACTAGTTCTAGTTTAATCTAATTACATCCAATTAGTTTTATTCTTGAGTCAAGACTTACGCCGCAAAACTACTCATAGTGTGGATGATGGGTTAATAAACAACCGATTTCCTTGACGCTTCTTGGCAATGCCTTCTAGATGAATGCGGCGGGCTTCAGCACGGCGAGATTGCTCTTGGCGGCGACAAGTCCGACAAAACTTTGCAGTGCTAAATAAACCACCCTTCGCCACCTCATACCACCACTTTTGCTGCACTGCGGTCCAAACCTCTTGACTGTTACAGCCTGCACAAATAAAAGGTTGATCGAAATAGTATTTGCGCTTAACAAAGTCTGGCTCACCGTAGCTGTTGTTTGGAGCAAGGGCACTGAGATCGACAATTACTCCCCCAGATGCAAGGTTCTCAGCTTCTCTCATCGCTTCTCTCGCTGCAAGCTTTTGGTTTGCAAGTTTGATTTTGCGAGCTTGCTTCTGCGCTTTGAGTTCAATCCGACGTTGTTTTCCACTTTTCATATTTCTACAAAAACTAGAGATGAGATATGAATGTCAGCAATCTGAAACCGCACTAATGAGCCGTTTAATTTAATGCTGTGCAAGAAAGTCTGAGAGAATATTCGGAAACTCTCAGGAAGCTGATCTTCATTCTAGTCGATTCACTGAGATCTTGCACCAATGTCAATAACTGTAGGGTGGGCACTCCTCACTAACCTAATTTTATGCTTTTCGAGTTATCAGTGCCCACCCTCCAAAAAACAGCTACTTGAGAATGGTGCAAGATCTCAATCTCACCAACTCGCTTTCGAGCTATAATTGCTAAGATTAGTATTAAAATATGACCAGTTAGCTGCTAAATTATGCCTTATAGTGAATTCAGTTAGGCAATTCAATTATTAAATTTATCCCAGTTAGCCCGCACCCCCTCCTGAGAAAGACTCCCCATTTGCCAGCCACAGCGTATACTAAGGGGAACTGAGAACCAAGGACAAGAGAGTCAGGAAAGGGATAATTCTCCCCATTCCCCACTCCCTACTCCCTCAATACCCAAAATAAAATGCGAATTTTACTCCTCTATCCCCTATTCCCCAAATCATTTTGGTCTTTTGACAAAGCACTAGAATTAGTGGGACGCAAGGTTGCCATGCCGCCACTAGGTATGATTACCGTGGCTGCTATTTTGCCCCAAACCTGGGAATTCCGTTTAATAGATCGTAATGTACGGTTTGAAACTGAAGCGGACTGGAATTGGGCGGATTTGGTGATTATATCTGGCATGATCGTTCAGAAACCAGATTTATTACACCTGATTGGGGAAGCCAAACAGCGTGGGAAACCAGTCGCCGTTGGTGGTCCCTATGTCACCTCTGTACCCGAAGCAGCGCAGGCGGCAGGAGTTGATTTCCTGATTTTAGATGAGGGGGAAATTACCCTCCCGCTATTTGTGGAAGCGATCGCAAGAGGGGAAACTTCAGGTATATTCCGTTCTAATGGAGTCAAGCCGGATGTTACCACTACCCCTATTCCCCGCTACGATTTATTGGATTTAAACGCTTACGGGGATATGTCGGTACAGTTTTCCCGGGGTTGCCCCTTTCAATGCGAATTCTGCGATATTATCGTTCTCTACGGACGGAAACCCCGCACCAAAACTCCTGCCCAACTGATAGCAGAGTTACAAACTCTCTACGATTTGGGTTGGCGGCGCACTATTTTTATGGTGGATGATAACTTCATCGGTAACAAACGTAATGTTAAGTTATTACTAAGAGAACTTGGTCCATGGATGGCAGAAAAGGGATATCCTTTCCGTTTCTCGACTGAAGCATCGGTGGATTTAGCTCAAGATCAAGAACTTCTAGATCTAATGATTGCGGCTAATTTTACTGCGGTTTTTGTGGGTATCGAAACACCGGATACCGACAGCCTCACCATGACACAAAAATTCCAAAATACTCGCAACTCTCTATTAGATGCTGTTGACACCATTAATCGGGCTGGACTGCGGGTTATGGCAGGCTTTATTATTGGTTTTGATGGGGAAAAACTAGGGGCAGGCGATCGCATTATTCAGTTTGCCGAAGCCACAGCGATTCCTCATGCGATGGTGAGTATGCTCCAAGCCTTACCCAATACAGCCTTGTGGCATCGACTCACGAAGGAAGGGCGTTTGTTAGAAGGGAATGGCGAAGCAAATATCCATCAGGGAACCCTAACTAATTTTATCCCAACTCGTCCTTTGGAAGACATTGCTCACGAATATGTAAAATGTTTCTGGGAACTATATGAACCAAAACGCTATTTAGGACGAGTATATCGACACTGCCTCACTATGAAACCACGTCCTCACAAAAAGGCATTTAAGATGCCAGGATTGCCAGAAATTCGGGCTATCTTAACCATTGTTTGGCGACAGGGAATTAAACGAGATACCCGCTGGCAATTCTGGTATCAAATATTCTCAATCCTCCGGCATAATCCCAGGGTATTTGAGTCATATATAACTAATTGTGCCCACTTGGAACATTTCATTGAGTACCGTCAGATTGTGCGAAATGAAATTGAAGGGCAACTGGATCAATATTTGGCAGTTAAAGCTGATGTACAATCTTCAGTACGTCAAATGGAACTCACTGCTGCTACACGCAACTAAAATAGAATAGCTCCCCGAATTTTCTAAGAATTCGGGGAGCTTAAACTCGTTGGTATTGAATAAAACTTCTCAGCTATAACCTATTTCCTAAAATAGCGCTACACATCGACCCCCCCAACCCCCCTTAGTAAGGGGGGAGCAAAAACCCCATCTGTAGCACAACTTAATGAAATTGGTATAACCTATTTCCCAAACACCCCCTCAAAACTCTAAAATTCAAACAGCAACCTTCGATATCGTACTGCCTCATGCAACCAACAATCCTCTGGCAACAGAATAGCGACAATCCAGAAAACAGTAATAACTTTGCCAAAATTAGCAAATTTTGGACTAGCCTCCACGACAAAAAAATTGCTTGGCGACAGCGGATTATGCCGCCAAATAGTAATTTCAGGGAACTTGACTGGGAAGCGCAGCGGTTTGATGAAGTGTTCAAACTGCAAATGCCCCAAGTGCGGGGTATTACTCTATACTGGCACAAACCTTATTCCGATCAAGAGCGTAGCACTACACCAAGTAAACTAGAATTAGATCTTCAGGCGCTACAATTATATATATATCCCCAATCTCAAAAAGATTTGGTAATTCGGATCGGTATTCCAGAAATTATCTATCAGAAAATAGAAATTAATAATCCTCTGTGGGATAGTAGTCGTGCGGGAGAGAATTTCTTACTCACACTACGAGATAATCAGCAACAGATTGAAGTTAAGCTGACTCTAACTCCAGATAATATTGCCAAACTAAAAGAACTTCTCTAGGAGCGACTCCCTACCAATATCTATTAGGGTGCGTTATGCGAAAGCTAACGCACCATTACTTAGCTGAAATTCGTTAGACTGATAACTTGCAGCAGTAGCAATAACCCGGCAGTGGTTTAAACCACTGCCTAATAGCTGAAGTCAGTTAAAACTGACTGAATTCAGAATTTTAGTCCATTTTAATGGACTTGAGCTATTAGCCGTAGAATTAATTCTCCGGCGGGTTTTCTCGCTTACTGACAATAGTGCAAGATCTGAGTTAAAACTGACTGAATTCAGAATTTTAGTCCATTTTAATGGACTTGAGCTATT
>NZ_JAMZMM010000306.1:6869-7582 GCF_024178385.1 Limnofasciculus baicalensis BBK-W-15
AGCCGTAGACTTAATTCTACGGCGGGTTTTCTGACTTACTGACAAAACCACCCCATCTACCCAATCCCCCAAAACCTATGCCACAATCAGAATAACCAACCAACACCACAACCATGACATACGCGAAAGCGCAGCAACTCATCGCCCAAGCAAAAGCGGAAAAGTGGGAAGAATTAGATCTCGCGGGGCTAGAATTAGAAGTATTACCGTCAGAGATTGGCGAGTTGACGCAGTTGAAGCGGTTAGTATTGGGGAAGTGGGATAAGGAGAAAGAGAAATGGGTAGGAAATCGATTGACGACGCTACCGGATGAGTTGTCGCAATTGAGAAATTTAGAGGAATTATCGGTTATAAGTAACCGATTAACAGAGATACCAGAATTTTTGGGAAACCTCACCAATCTCACAGAGCTTAACCTCAGTGAAAACCAGATAACAGAGATACCAGAAATCCTGGGAAACCTCACCAATCTCACAGAGCTTTACCTCTGGGGAAACCAGATAACAGAGATACCAGAAATCCTGGGAAACCTCACGAATCTCACAGTGCTTCACCTCTGGGGAAACCAGATAACAGAGATACCAGAAATCCTGGGAAACCTCACGAATCTCACAGTGCTTCACCTCTGGGAAAACCAGATAAAAGAGATACCAGAATCCCTGGGAAACCTCACCAATCTCACAGAGCTTTACCTCATTGGAAACCAGATAAAA
>NZ_JAMZMM010000033.1 GCF_024178385.1 Limnofasciculus baicalensis BBK-W-15
CCCCACTCCCCACTCCCCACTCCCTACTCAGAAGGAGGAGGAGAGTTAAGGGATTGATTATAAGGAAACAGAGTTTTGAGAATTCGATCTAGGCTACCTTGCCCGTAGACAGATATCCCCACTTCTGATGTTGATGATTTTACTTTTACCTCAGTTGTGGCATCTGGTTTAATAGCATCTTCTGATACCACCACTGATGTGGAGGTAACTTGTCCGTTAATAGACTCCGATTGTATAGACTCTGGCTCTATAGACTCTGATTGTGTCGTGGTGGTAGAAGATTCAGGAGTTTTGGGAATCTCAATGCTAGCGGTATTCGTTGTTACCGAGGATACAGTGGCAATTTGACGACCAGTATCTCCCAGTAAAGATGCCGATGGTATTACTTGGCGTGGCTCAATGGAACCATTGTAAATTGTTGTCAGGGAACCAATACAGGCATGTGCCCCAATTTTTCCCTGACCAACGATTAGCACGCCAGCGCCCAAATTTGCACCGACTTCTACTTCCAGAGTACCTTGATCGGCATGGAGGATTGAACCAGTACCAATACAGACATTGGCAGAAATAATAATTGTACTGTCTGGATCTGCTTGCAAAATTACCCCAGATGAGATAACAGCACTCGGATCGATTCTCACATCTCCTTGGACGTATAGATGATAGTTACTGCTCAATGGCAGTTGCGGCAAATACATGTTGCTAATTGCTAATTACTGATTGCTAATCGCTAATTGCTAATTGCTAATCGCTGATTGCTAATCGATCTTTAGTTATTGGTAATTAATTAGTGGACAAAGAACAAATGACCAAGGACAAATTACTTACTCTATTAGCTATTAACAATTAGCAATTAGCAATTAATCATTAGCTTCAGTTAGGCTTTTGAATAATCGTTTCCAGAACACGTTTTTTCGCCTTCGGATCGATACCAATCAGCCGCACGTACTCGTCGTTATGTTCTGACATACATCCAGCAAGATTCTCAAGTACGTCCGACTCGCGACTAGAGTCGATGGGAGAACAGCTTTGCCAAGATCCGGTGCGGAAGCGGCGTTTGTCGGCATGTTCGGTGCCAATTTTGTATCCTTGAGATAGGAGTTGACGAATCTGAGCGATCGTATCTTGGTTTAAGGATGTGTTAGATGTTCCGCCATTCCGAGGTGCGGCTGCTTGGGCGGTGCTATCATTTTGTACAGCTACCTTGGCTGTGGGTGACACTTTGCCGTTTGGTTTTTGAATGATTTCTTCTAAGACGCGCCGCTTGGCTTTGGGATCGATGCCAATTATCCGCACGTATTCGCCAGTATGTTCGTCCATGACATTTGCTAAAGCATTCATCACATCGGATTCTCGATCTGATTGAATTGATGTAGCACTTTGCCATGAACTAGTGCGGAAGCGACGCTCGTCAGCATATTCAATACCGATGCGGTATCCTTGAGCTAGCAGGCTCCGTACTTGTGTTTGTAGGTCTGAACCTACACCTGCACTTGCTGTTTGAGTTGTGCGGTTATTGCTTTGGGATGGGGTGCTAGCAAAGGTGGCGGTTTTGGTGGCGGTTTTGACGGGAGTACCGCCGGGACGTTGGATAATTTCTTCTAAGACACGACGTTTGGCTTTGGTATCGATACCGATGATCCGGACGTACTTATCAGCGTGTTCTTCTACACAGTCTGCTAAGGCATTTAGGACATCTGATACTCGATCTGATTGAATTGAGGTGGCACTTTGCCATGAACTAGTCCGGAACCGACGCTCATCGGCATATTCTGCGCCAACGCGGTATCCTTGGCCTAAGAGTTGACGAACCTGTTGTTGAACTTCTGCTGTAATTGAAGACATAGAACTATATGAGTTATCGGAACTACGAGAGGTTTGTGAGTCGCTACGATTAGAATCAGACGACTGGGCAATTTCATTGCGAATGGGGGCGATACAGGCATCATCCGCAGCACATTGGTAACCGGAGCGCAAGGCATTGTTGCTCTTGACAACATGGCTAGCAAACTGCCGATCTTCTTCTTCGACATCCGGTAGTCTGTCAGCTTGCTGCTGAGTGTTAATTACTGCCCCTGAAGGGACATATTTACCGGGGGGAATTTCCACATCTTGGACTAGGGCGTGCATCATCACAATACAGCCTTTGCCAATTCGGGCATTAAATACAGTGGAGCGAAAGCCAATAAAGCAATCGTCTCCGATGTAAGCTGGCCCATGAATTAGGCTCATGTGGGTGATGGAGGTATTCTCACCAATCCAGACTGAGTAAGGCTGTTGGTCATCACCAATTACTCTACCTTCTTCGAGTGCGTGAATCACCACTCCATCTTGAATGTTTGAGCCAGCAGCAATGTAAAATGCTCCTCCTTCATCGGCTCTAATTGATGAGCCTGGGGCAACTAATACATTCTCACTAATCCGGACATCTCCGATAATGTTAGAAAAAGAATGGACGTAAGCTGTCTGGTGAATTTGGGGTTCTGCCAAATTTTTTGACCAAGGGGTGGGGGGAGCCGCGTGGCTACGGGCTACCATAAATGTCTTCTCCTATCTCGAAAAAGGGATATACCGCGATTAGCTTGCTGGCAATATTTTGCTGGGAGGGGGACGTTGGCTTGCCGCAGTCTGGCTTCCCGAAGAACGACTTCACCAACGTCTTATTCAAGCTAAAGTTATTCAAGCTAAATGGTTACCCGTTTAGACAACTGCGACGAGCAAGCCATTACTGCTGTTTTCAGCATCTCAGCCTGCTATCCATCGCTTTTCGCCCTGTGCGGGAGGGAGCGAACTTACTAACGATATTGATCTTTTTTACTGTAGAGAATGTGACTATCTACACTAACAGTGTCGATAATTCCCACTACCATGGCATCAATAGGACGCTTATCGCTCTCACCCACTTGCCGTGCAGCACTGCCACGACTGATCAAAACCCACTCGTCCACACCTGCGCCGACGGTATCGCCTGCTACTTCATACTGAGGCAGCAGTTCTCCATCGCGATCCAGAAATTGGACTAATAAGAATTTTACACCTCTTAGGCTTGGTTCTTTACAAGTGCTGACGACCGTGCCGCAAACTTTAGCAATTTGCATTCTTCCTCCACAGTTGGGATTTGACCGAGGTAAAGCTAATATTTCGGCAATTATTCAGATATTTACCCAAATATGCCCAGATATTAATGAATAGCTTCTCTGCCTTTGGGGGCAGTCAGATACCCCCTAGAAACTTAAACCAACTATCCAAGAGATGCTGGAATTCTGCTTACTTTATCGGTAATCTAAAATTGGTGAGCTAGATTATGGGCGGTTCAGGGGACGGATGGCGTTGGTACTCTCGCGGAATTGCTGCACGTCTTCGGTGTAGCGAATTGGTAGCACGTACTCCAGATTTTCATGGGGACGGGCGATAATGTGGGTGGATAAAACTTGACCCCCATTCACCCGCTTCACGTTTTCTACTCCAGCCGCAACTGAGGCTTGCACTTCGGAGACATCACCCCGGACAATTACGGTTACTCGACCACTACCAATTTTTTCGTAACCAACTAGGGTAACGCGGGCTGCTTTCACCATGGCATCAGCCGCTTCTACTACAGCGGGAAAGCCTAGTGTCTCTACCATTCCAACAGCAATTGACATTCGTTTGACTCCAGAATTTGTGATTGGGGAACTGTTTGCTGAGATAAATCAGATTTAGCAGGTTAATTGGGACGCTAAGATGCTAATAGGTACGGAACTGTTCAACTGCTTCGCTATAGCGAATTGGTAAGACGTACTCTAAGTTCTCGTGGGGACGAGCAATAATGTGGGTCGATAGCACCTCACCACCATTCACCCGATTGGCGGCTTCAATGCCTGCTGCTACTGAAGCTTGTACCTCGGAGACATCCCCCCGGACAATTACGGTTACGCGAGCGCTACCGATTTTTTCGTAACCCACCAGAGTAACGCGAGCGGCTTTCACCATCGCGTCTGCGGCTTCCACGACAGCGGGAAATCCTTTGGTCTCAATCATTCCGACAGCAATTGGCATGATGCTTTTCTCCTCGTCGATTCATCAACTACGACTAAACTACAACTTAACTTCAACTGTACTTGCTACTCTACTTGTCACGGTGTTACGCACCGCGATCCCCACGGTGCGTAACACTCTCTTTGCCACAGTGCGTGCAAATACCTATAGAAATTTGGCTCGATCTAAAAATCGGACAGAAATGCCGATTTTTTGAGATTGAGAAAGATCATCGATCGATCGCCACTCTCAGCATAGAGAACCTTGGCATATTTGACAATATAAATTATGATAATAATCATTTATGAGGTTGCTTAAAAAAACTTAACAATACTAATTTGAGGGGGAGATGAGCTGAGGAAAATTAACCGATTTGGAGAATGATCCATTTTGTTTTATAATTTTTTGATAATTTCCATAGAATCTGGACTATCCTGGGGTTCCCGGTAGTCTTGACGTTGCCGATTCCTGGGCAACTGAAGGGTTCCTCGGTCAAGCTCGTCCTCGCATCGAGGGAGAGGGATCGGATAGAGACTTAAATGTTATAAGTCGATTTTCTTGGTGGCATTACACTGACTTGTACGGACTCTGGTTTTAAGGATAATGACAAGAATACCCAAACAATTTCAATTAAATACAGGACTAAATTTAGTGATGAAGCGGTTAGATGGAAAAACTTAATATTCACAATAAGAAATAAAGTAAAAAACTATAGAATTTTGTAGTAATTACACAATAAACTAAAGTTTTTAATTCTTTTCCCAGATAGATTTGAAGTAATTGTCAACAGGCGAGGGATGAAAAAATTATGACTGAGTGGATTACTCAGACAAGTTGGCTAGTACCATTTTATGGGTTATTTGGCGCAATAATCACCCTACCTTGGGCTAGCGGGGTAATTACTCGCACAGGACCGAGACCTGCCGCTTACTTTAACCTATTAATGACGGTGGTAGCATCTGTTCACGGTGGGTTAATTTTCTGGTCAACATGGCAGGAACCTGTGCGAGAGTTGGTATTTCACTGGTTGCAGGTTGCCGATTTAGATATCTCGTTGGTGATAGAAATCTCGCCCGTGAGTACAGGAGCAATGGAGATTATCACATCTCTGAGCCTCTTTGCTCAACTCTATGCCCTAGGGTATATGGAGAAAGATTGGGCATTAGCTCGCTTCTTTTCCTTGGTGGGAATTTTCGAGGGGGCGATGGCAGGGATTGTCTTGAGTAATTCCTTATTTCTCACCTATGCCCTCTTGGAAATGCTCACCCTTTCCACTTATTTACTAGTGGGATTTTGGTACGCTCAACCTTTAGTCGTCACAGCAGCGCGAGATGCCTTTCTAACCAAACGGGTGGGAGACGTTTTGCTATTGATGGGCGTTGTTGCACTAGCGACAATGGCAGGGACATTAAACTTTAACGAATTGTACGATTGGGCAGGGACTGCGAATCTTGAACCTTGGATGGCAACCTTATTAGGATTAGCACTAATTGCCGGACCAATTGGTAAATGTGCCCAATTCCCCCTCCATTTATGGTTGGATGAAGCCATGGAAGGACCAAACCCAGCATCGGTGCTGCGGAATTCTTTGGTTGTCTGTTGCGGGGCTTATGTGTTGGTGAAGCTTTTGCCAATATTAGCGATGTCCCCTGTAACCTTATCTGTTCTCGTGGGAATTGGTGTTGTGACAGCGATTGGTGAATCCTTAGTTGCGATCGCCCAAATTGATATTAAGCGATCGCTCTCTCATACCACGAGCGCTTACCTGGGTCTAGTATTTATATGTGTGGGGATGGGGCGTGCTGAGGTGGCATTCTGTTTGCTGCTAGCCCATGCTGTTGCCAAAGCCGTCTTATTTATGAGTACTGGCTCAATTATTTTCACTACCAACAACCAAAATCTCACAGAATTGGGAGGCTTGTGGTCTAAGATGCCTGCGACAACAACAGCCTTTGTCGTTGGTACTGCTGGGATGAGTGGATTGATACCCCTAGGAGGTTATTGGGCACTTAGCAAAGGGGTAAACGCTTTTTGGGGTGAGCATCCCTGGCTAGTGGGTGTATTTCTACTGGTGGATGGGCTGACTATTTTAGGCTTAACTCGCGTATTTCGTTTAGTTTTCTTGGGTAACCCGCAGCCAAAAACCAGGCGGGCACCAGAAGTAGCTTGGCCGATGGCATTTCCCATGGTGGCGTTAACAATAGTTACTCTTTTGATGCCATTAATTCTTCAGAGAATATCTTTGTTGCCGCCTGCTAAATACGAGTACCTAACTCAATTACCACAATTACTGTTATTTGGTGCTAGTGCTATCGGTTGTGGTGTAGGTTCGATTATTTATCTGCCTAGAACTTGGTCTCGCTCTGTTCTTGCTCCATTGAAATTTGTTCAGGACTTGTTGGCTTATGACTTTTACATTGATAAACTATACCGGATCACAGTGGTGTTTGCTGTTGGCTCGTTATCTAAAATAACATATTGGATTGACCAAAATATCGTGGATGGATTTGTGAATTTCATTGGTCTTGCCACAGTTTTTGGTGGTCAGAGCTTAAAGTACAATGTTTCGGGTAAGTCACAGTTTTATGTCCTGACTATTCTGATCGGAGTTAGTCTTTTAGCGCTCCTGATGACTTTGCCTTTCAGTCAATGGTCTTTAAGTGAGTGGTCTTTAGAGCAGTGGTCATTTATTAGTGGTAAGTAGTTATTGGTTGTTGGTTATTGGTTATTGGTTGTCGATAAAACAAGCAGCTTAACTACCTTGCCTATAAATGTGACAGGCGAGACACCTGTTCTACAATCAAGAACAAACAACAAACAACAAACAATCAAGAACAAACAACAAACAACAAACAACAAACAACAAACAACAAACAACAAACAACAAATATGCTAAGTGCATTAATTTTACTGCCAATAGTTATCGCAGCTTTAATCGGGTTTTGGCCTGGAAGCGTCACAGGCAAAGTAGCCCGTCAAGTAGCATTAGTAGTTACTGGGGCAGTTTTTATCTGGTCACTGGTATTGCTGTTTCAGTTTAACCCAGGGAATGAGAGCCTACAATTTCAGGAGTCTTGGCTGTGGATTGATGCGATCGGGTTTAGCTATAGTTTAGGAGTTGATGGTCTCTCCATCCCATTGCTGATATTAAACGGGTTGCTGACAGTAATGGCTCTCTATAGCACCGATGAAAACATAGAAAGACCTAGATTTTATTACGCATTAGTTCTCTTGCTGAATGCTGGTGTGGCTGGTGCTTTTTTAGCTCAAGATTTGCTACTATTTTTCCTGTTTTACGAAATAGAACTAATTCCCTTATATTTGTTAATTGCGATTTGGGGAGGACAGCGACGGGGTTATGCAGCAACCAAGTTTCTCTTGTATACAGCACTTTCTGGCATATTAATACTAGCAGCATTTCTCGGATTAGTATTTATCAGCGGAACTTCTAGCTTTGCCTATTCAGAAGCGCGAACAATGGCATCTTTATTGCCATTAGGGAGGCAATTACTCCTCTTGGTAGCAATTATAATTGGCTTTGGAATTAAAATTCCCTTAGTACCCTTCCACACTTGGTTGCCGGATGCTCACGTTGAGGCATCAACACCAATTTCGATGCTGTTAGCGGGTGTCTTGCTGAAATTAGGAACTTATGGTTTATTAAGGTTTGGGGTTGAGTTATTTCCAGAAGCGTGGACATTTTTAGCTCCTGGATTGGCGATTTGGGCAGTGGTGAGCGTACTCTACGGATCTTTAACCGCTATTTCTCAACGAGATATGAAGAAAATGGTAGCATTTAGTTCTGTGGGTCACATGGGCTACATTTTGCTTGCAGCAGCAGCGGCTACTCCACTCTCTCTGGTAGCATCTGTACTTCAGATGGTGAGCCATGGTTTGATATCGGCACTATTATTTTTTCTGGTAGGTATTATTTATAAGAAAACAGGTTCACGGGATTTGGATACTCTCAATGGTTTGTTCAATCGGGAACGAGGTTTGCCATTAATTGGTAGCCTAATGGTTGTGGGTGTAATGGCGAGTGCGGGAATTCCTGGAATGGTGGGATTTATTTCAGAATTCCTCATATTCCGAGGTAGTTTCCCTGTATTTCCGGTACAAACTCTCCTCTGTATGATAGGTACTGGTTTAACTGCTGTTTACTTGTTAATTTTACTTGACCGTGCCTTTTTTGGACGTTTGTCGGCTAAGGTTCTCAATTTACCTTCTGTCAATTGGGCTGAGAGGACACCAGGAATTATTTTAGCGATTTTAATTGTGATTCTGGGAGTACAACCAGGATGGCTTGTTCACCTTAGTGAAACGACGACAGCCGCTATGTTTATTGGGAATTAGTTGTTGGTTATTGGGAATTAGTTGTTGGTTGTTGGTTGTTGGTTGTTAGTTGTTGGTTGTTGGTTGTTGGTTGTTGGTTGTTGGGCAAGAATCTGAGATCCAATTGCTGGTAAAATAACTAATAACTGTGATAGGTGAGATGCCTGTGCTACAACAAATAACCAATAACAAATAACAAACAACAAACAACAAATAACAAATAACGAGAACTTCAATGATAATCAGCAAGAAAAAAAAACGTAGTCATCCTCTAGAATCATATATTGAACGATTAATTAATGGGGATGCGCTATTGGCGGATTCGCCAGATAATATGATAGAAGTGGTGGGAATCCTTCATAGCTATGGTATTGTTCTTGATGCTTACTCCCGGAATCTTATCTATGTTGCCGAGCATCAATTTTTAGTGCTATTTCCATTCTTTAAATATTTCGACGGTGAGATATCTTGGTCAAAGTTAGTGCGTCACTGGTGGCACGATCGCATTAATTTTGAGTATGCTGAATATTGTATGAAAACTATGTTTTGGCATGGTGGTGGTGGTTTGGATGCTTATCTAGATACTCCAGAGTTTGAGGAGAGAGCAGCCGCAGCAATCAATGCAAAGCTTAAGGGTAACTTTTTTATGGAGAGGGTTAATTGGCTCTTTCCTGAGTTTTTGCCAGAGCAAATCCGGATGCTGGCATACTATAGTGGATTGGGCCAATTTTGGCGGGTGATGAGCGATATGTTTATGGCGTTATCTGCTGGCTATGATAAAGGGGAAATCCAATCAATTCCCCAAGTGGTGGAACATATTAAAAATGGGTTGGTTGCCGCTGCAAATCAACCAATTACATATAATGTCAAGATTGGGGATAAGGTGTATGAAATTATTCCTAAATCTATTGGACTAACATTTTTAGCAGATACAGCCATACCTTATGTCGAAGCGGTTTTCTTCAGGGGAACACCATTTTTGGGAACGGTTTCTTTTAATGCTCAAGCAGGTCAAATTTCTCCAGATTTAAGCCGCTTTGCTTATGGGGCATTATATGCAGATCCTTTGCCTGTAGGAAGTGCGGGGATTCCACCAACATTGGTAATGCAAGATATGCGCCATTATCTGCCAGATTATCTGAAAGATTTTTATCAGAAAACCCTCCGGGGTGAAGATGATTTGCGGGTGAAGATTTGTCGAACATTTCAGAAGTCAATGTTTTGTGTGACTACGGCAGCTATTTTGGGTTTAGCGCCTTATCCTTTGGATACGAAAGATTTAGAGCAACAAGAGAAAAATCGAGTTTATTTGGTAGGGTGGATGGATAGATTTATGACATCGCAGTTGAATGATGTGAATGTTTAGGTTAGACGAAAGGGAGGAGTTGAATAAGAAACCCTCTAAGAAACCCTCTAAGATTAAGAAACCCGGTTTCTTGGAGAAACCGGGTTTCTGAGTGCTTTCTGGAGGTGGGGTTTATTCTTTATCTGGATAAATTAAATGCCCATGTCATAAAACAGGCAGAAATGAATAGGAGAAGCGGCACAATTATTTTTTGTTTTTCCAGTGAATCATAGCCTTTACTAGTTATCAAAATACTAGAGAATAAAGGAGTTAAAATACCTAATTCAATTAAAAGTATCCCCATCGTAGATAATGGTAGGAGAAGACTACTGAAAATAGAGTGAGTAATTCTCATCCCTTGATGAGAGGATGGATGAAGGATAGGGACAATATAGTCTATATCAGGCGCTAAGGCGATAAGCACAAGCCATCCTAACCAAACTCTAAGATGGGGTTTTGAGTTATAGGGTTTGGCAAGAGAATCAATTGTAATAGCAGCTAAGGTATGTCCGAGAAAAGATGACATTATATGTTAGTTACTTCCAGGAGTATCAGCCTTACAATCTGGGAAGGTATTAGGAGGTATTTCTATCGCAGAATCCGCTATATCTTGTAATTGCCTGCGGTATTCAACTAATTGCGATCGCTCTTCACTGGGATTAGGTGCAATTGCGATCATTCGATCTAGTATTTTAACCGCTTCCGACAATTTCTGGTTACAGATTGCTTGGCGCAACTTAATATTAAGACTATTGAGATCTTCCTTGGGAACTTTGGTTGGGGTTGGAGTTGGAGTTGGGGTTGGAGTTGGGGTTGGAGTTGGAGTTGGGTTTGGGGTTGCTCTTCTTCGATTCAGTTGAAATGAATCTAAAAATCCCTGAATGCTTTGTGGTAAATCTTGTTCTCTAGGGGTAATTGCCACTAATTGATAAAGACGTTGATTCACCAAATAAATCCTAGATCTAGCGGTAATAGTTCCCGATAATTGTATCTTGAATTCTCGCCCTGGATAATCATTGAAAGTTATATTTTCCTGGCTGACTACTTCACCTCTCGTGCGACGCTTAAATCCCTCAACAATTACGTCAAATAGATCCTCAATATCACTGTCATTTTCTATAGTTTTGCCCGGTAAATCAGTATAAATTACAAAGTAATTGGCTTCGTCACGCCGCTGCACCATAAACCCTTGGAGAGTTATTCTGCCATTAGGAGTATTGAGGGTTTGCTCTACTTTCTTAGGTGTACCGGGCATTAAGACGGTGAAGCCACCCTTCTCTGAAGCAAAGGGCTTCCAAATTGATTGAGTAGCTTCCTTAGTTGATTCAGCTTTTACTGCCACTACTGTGGGATAGCCAGTCATCAAGAGGGTTGTGATGAAAAAGGGGATAAGTAGTTTATTGTTCATAATAGAAGGAAATACCAACTTTTTTAGTTTGATCGCTCTCTATACTATCAGAACAAATTATATCTTTTCAGTCGCTCAAGATTTACGTTTGGCTCGAAAGTTAGTGCATCCATTACCACAGGTTACCGATAATGTACCTGTAGCTACTACCTCAGTTACTTTCAGGGGTTGACTGGAAGAAAGACAGCGTGCAGTAATTGGAAGCCCCTGGCGGTAGGTATCAAGTGCATCTCCGATGCTTACAATTTCAGGATATTTTTTTAAAATTGCCTTCACTGTGTTTTAACCCGCCAATTGCGCTAACTTTAGTTTAGCGCCTTCGCGGAAAGTTTGTTGGTTAGTTAAGGCTCAACTAAAAATCCATACTTATAAATTCCCGGAATACCATCCACTTCAGTAATGGAACCAAAATATTCCTCCCAACGCTTTAAAGCCTTTTCTAGTAGTGGTTGATTTAGCAATTGTAGTTCATTGTCAATTAGTGGCAAACGCATTCCTGAGTTTAGTAATATCCACAAAGTCGGGATTAACCGAGCGAATCAACTTCACAATATCATCTAAATACTGACTGATTCCTGCCCCACCTGTTTTCCCTAGGAATTTAGCGATATCACCAACTAACTTGGGGTCTTAATTTAATCGCTTCTTCAAAGTATTGCAGTGCGGCTTGATGATTCCCCTGCTTTCCTTCAGCATCACCTAAATTATTCAATCTGGCGGCTTCAGCCTGCCGCTGTGCTGGAGTCATTTCCGCCTTCTCACCTTGAGGTTCCCTACTGCACCTTTAGCGATGCCTGGGTTGGGCGAAGCCAACGCGCCTACTGCCCCTGTCACTGCTTGAGCTAGTTCTATTACCTGACTACTACGGTTAGTAAAGAACATCACAATATCATAAATTGCGATCGCCACAAGTTGTATCTTTTCATTTAATCAATGTACCTCCTCCAACTGCAAAGCGCGATAAGAGTTACCTTTTTGTGAGATATACAGGAATCCTGACAGAAGCCGATCCCCGTGCCACCCGATTGTCAAGAAGCCCTGACATAAAGATCCCCAACTTCCCTGGAAATTCGTCAATTCACCAAAAATCAACCAATTAGACCCCTTGACTTCAATCTGTGTTTTCCTGTTAATAGGTATATAAGGCGATCCCAAAGAAATACTGATGTTAAGTACTTCTGAGATTGTCGGCGGCAAACTCAACCTCAGATCCCTGAAGAATCAGATCCCTGAATAAAAGATGACCAAAGAAAAAACGTTAAATAGCAACCGCAATCTTGGATTCATCAGGAGTAACCTACTAGCCGTCCTCACAATTTGGAGAGCAGACAAATGGCAAAAGAACGCCCACCTTTAGAAGAAATGACATTACGGCAACTGCGTCGAGTTGCAAGTGAATGTGGAGTATCTCGTTACAGCAGAATGCGGAAAACGCAGTTACTAGAAGAAATTGAAAAGATCCAAAGTACCAGAATCACTATAAATTCATCCCTTACAGTGGAGGCGCAATCAGAAGTGGAAGCATCAAAATTTCAATTAGGTCAAGAAGATAGAACAGGTGGCACTCTTGCCTCAGTAGATGAAGGTTTAGCCGATTTACCAGGAGGCTATGGTGAGAGCCGGATTGTATTAATGCCTCGCGATCCCCAATGGGCTTATACTTATTGGGATATTCCCAACGAAGCTAAAGAAGATTTGCGCCGTCAGGGTGGACAACAACTGGCACTGCGGATTTATGATGTCACCGATATCAACATTGAATATCAAAGCCCCCACAGCATCCAAGAATATCCTGCCGACGAACTAGCACGGGAATGGTATTTGCCGATTCCGGTTAGCGATCGCGATTATGTGGTAGATATTGGTTATCGCTGCACTGATGGACGCTGGTTAATACTGGCTCGTTCCATACCCGTCCATGTTCCCCCCGTCTTTCCTAGCGACTGGATTGAAGACAGCTTCATCACCGTTAACTGGGAAGATGATTTACGTGGCCAAACTGTCTTTGAATTGGTTCCTCCCAGCAAAAAGATACCCGTCACAGAAGAAAACCCCCTCTACAACGAAATCTTCGCCAGGGCGCAAAGTGCGGAAGCCCAGCGTATTGCTGGTTCCGTCTTCGGCTCCATGCAACACGTCCCCGGCTCAATGGCTCCCCAAGAATCCATCAGCTCCTACGTCTTCCCCTCTGGCGTTGGCATGTGGGCTGTACCAACCATGTCGGGTGTGGGTATGTCGGCTGCTGGTATGTCTGGTGTAGGTATGTTGGCTGCTGGTATGTCTGGTGTAGGTATGTCGGCTGCTGGTATGTCTGGTGTGGGTATGTCGGCTGCTGGTATGTCTGGTGTGGGTATGTCTGGGATGACTATGTCTGGCGCAGGTATGTCGGGTGTGGGTATGTCCGTTGGTGCAATTCCCATTCGTCCCCGCCAATTCTGGTTAGTTGCAGATGCTGAGTTGATTGTTTACGGTGCAACTGAACCTGATGCTACTGTAACAATTGGTGGTCGTCCCATCAAGCTCAATCCCGATGGCACTTTCCGCTTCCAGATGTCTTTCCAGAATGGCTTGATTGATTACCCCATCATGGCAGTTGCCGCAGATGGCGAACAAACTCGCTCCATCCACATGGAATTCAACCGCGAGACACCTTCACGTAATACCAATACGAAAGAAGATGCTGTTGTTGAATGGTTGGCGTAAAAAATTAAGTAGGTTGGGGTAAGTAAACCCCATCAAAGGAAGTCGGGTTTCTTGGAGAAATCCGACTTCTGCGGTAAAGGGTTTTACGGTTACGACGACAGTTCGCTAGGATCTCTATATTCACTGAAAGCGGGATCGTTTTTTCACTCTTGGCCATTCGGCTCCCATACCGTGCTATACTCCTGACTTCTGCTATTGCTTGCTGCTTCTAACTTTTGGCGAATTACTGCTTGAACTTTATCATCAAAATCAGGATCGCTAAGACGTGCAATAATTCTCAGTGGATGTTGGTTAATTCTGTTTAAGTACGCCTGAAAAGCGGCTCCATCTCCACGATGTCTGAGAAAATACTGTTTCAATTCAGTATTAGACATTGCGTTATAGTTAACTCTGCCCATCAGTAAACTCCCCATTGGGTAAGATTTGAAATTCAAGTTCTTCATCATGCCCAGCCAATATATATACGTTACCAGTTCGCCGATCGACGCAAATAAGATGTATAGGCTGAAGCATTATGTACGTCAGTTGATAGCTAACACGATATAAGCTCTCAAGTTGAGCCGCAGTAGGCATTAAGGTCGCTCACTCCATCCACTACTGAGTTTAACATAATTCAACTTATGTACGGAACTTGGCGTAACTACATACTTCGCAACAAAACTTTAAACAAACTTAACATCATCTTGTAGCTTAATAGATACCGAAGGCTAGCGGAAAGACAGTGTTAATATGTCAAGATCGATCGGATATTGTGTTCTAGAAAACCTTACCCGTGACTCCATCTACTAATTCCCATTCCTTGCCCCAGCCTCTAAGTGCATGGCATACCGAATCAATCGAAAAGTCCCTTTCAGAATTGGATAGTAACGCTCAAACTGGCTTAAGTGAGCAACAAGCCGCAGAGCGATTACAACACTACGGCTTAAATGAATTGGAAGAGACAGGAGGTAGAAGTTCTTGGTCCATACTCCTGGATCAGTTTACCAACATCATGTTACTGATGCTGATTGGTGTCGCTATCATCTCAGGGGTATTAGATCTACTGGCTTTGCAAAAAGGTTCCTTATCAGCAGGAGAAGTACCCTTTAAAGATACGATCGCAATTTTAGCCATTGTTATCCTCAATGGTATCCTGGGCTATCTCCAAGAAATCCGAGCCGAAAAAGCCCTCGCAGCCCTGAAAAGCCTCGCTAGCCCCAAGGTAAGGGTAATTCGTGGGAGCAAACCAATGGATGTAGACAGCAAAACACTTGTGCCAGGAGATATCATGCTCTTGGAAGCTGGAGTACAAGTTTCCGCAGACGGAAGGCTAATTGAAGAGTCAAACTTGCAGGTGCGAGAATCTGCCCTAACTGGTGAAGCCCATGCTGTCACTAAACAAGCCAATCTGGTATTAGCAGAAGATACCTCATTAGGCGATCGCATTAATATCGTATATCAAGGAACCGAAGTAGTCCAAGGACGAGGTACAGTCTTAGTGACAGGGACTGGCATGAAGACGGAATTGGGACGAATTGCCGAGCTACTCCAAGGGGTAGAAAGCGAACCCACACCTCTGCAACGGCGGATGACTCAACTGGGAAATGTCTTAGTCAGTGGTTCCCTAATACTAGTGGCAATAGTGATTGTCGGTGGATTAATCCGCAGTGGTGGGAACTTAAATGTTTTGCAAGAATTAGTAGAAGTTTCTCTAAGTATGGCAGTTGCGGTTGTGCCAGAAGGTTTACCTGCTGTCATTACTGTTACTTTAGCATTGGGGACTCAGCGGATGGTGCGTCGCCATGCCCTAATTCGCAAACTTCCGGCTGTGGAAACTTTAGGTAGCGTGACGACTATCTGTTCAGATAAAACTGGTACTCTCACCCAAAATAAGATGGTGGTGCAATGGGTGACTACTCCCAGTCAAACCTTCCAAGTCATGGGAGAAGGATATGCCCCGATTGGCGAATTTCAGATTGGTGAAACACCGATTGCTGTTGATGAGTATCCAGAATTAGAACCTTTACTCCTAGCCTGCGCCCTCTGCAATGATGCAATTTTGCAATATGAGAAAGGAGATTGGCAAATTTTAGGCGATCCTACAGAAGGGGCTATTATTGCTCTAGCGGGTAAAGGCGGAATCGATAAGGAACCCCTTACTCTCAAATTTCCCAGAGTTGGTGAAATTCCCTTTTCCTCAGATCGTAAGCGGATGAGTGTAATTTGTCAGTGGCCTGTTGTTAGTGGTGAGTTGGCAAATAACGAACAACCAACCACCAACCACCGATATATTATGTTTACTAAGGGTTCCCCGGAGTTGGTGTTGGAACATTGCCATTCATTTCAACATGGTAACAAGACTGGGGTATTAACTGACGAACAACGGACGGAGATTTTACACAATAATAACCGGATGGCGGGTGCTGGGTTGCGGGTGTTGGGTTTTGCCTATAAATCCTTAAATACTTTACCCACTCTAGGAATAGATGCTAGTGAAACGGTTGAGCAAGAATTAGTGTGGTTGGGTTTAGTGGGGATGTTGGATGCACCTCGCCCTGAAGTTATGGAAGCTGTCAGGCGGTGTCGGGATGCGGGAATTCGACCTGTGATGATTACCGGAGACCATCAGCTTACCGCAAAAGCGATCGCACATGCGTTGGGTATTGCCGATCAAGGTTCCCGCGTGCTTACTGGGCAGGAATTACAACGGTTATCTCAACCAGAATTAGAACAACTTGTTGATGAGGTAAGTATTTATGCTCGTGTTTCTCCGGAACATAAATTACGCATTGTGCAAGCACTGCAAAAACGGGGTAAATTTGTGGCGATGACGGGAGATGGTGTTAATGATGCTCCTGCTCTCAAACAAGCAGATATTGGTATTGCGATGGGGATTACTGGTACTGATGTGAGTAAGGAAGCCAGTGATATGGTACTCCTTGATGATAACTTCGCTACTATTGTGGCAGCGACAGAAGAAGGTCGTACAGTTTATGACAATATTCGCCGTTTTATTCGCTATATTCTGGGCAGCAATATTGGTGAAGTTTTAACTATTGCTGCTGCACCAATTATGGGATTGGGTGGTGTGCCTCTCTCCCCATTACAAATTCTCTGGATGAACTTAGTTACAGACGGTTTGCCAGCACTTGCCTTAGCGATGGAGCCTCCTGAGCCAGATGTGATGAAACGTCCGCCTTTTAGTCCTCGTGAGAGTATTTTTGCCAGGGGGTTGGGTGCTTATATGGTGCGGATTGGGATTGTTTTTGCAATCTGTACCATAGCTTTAATGGCAATCGCCTATCAATACTTCAATCCTCACTGGAAAACCATGGTATTCACCACTCTGTGTATAGCACAAATGGGACATGCGATCGCGGTTCGTTCCAACAATCGCTTAACTATTGAAGTCAATCCCTTTTCTAACCCCTATTTGCTTTGGGCTGTAGCCGTTACTACAGCTTTACAGCTAGCCTTGGTTTACGTGCCATTCTTGCAGGATTTCTTTGGTACAAAGCCATTAACTTTGATAGAGCTTGGGATTTGTTTACTTTTCAGTACCTCTTTGTTTATTTGGGCTGAGTCGGAGAAATTGTTTATTCGTTGGTATCGAAATAGAGGTTAACTATCCCAGGAATTACGCAACGACATTACTCATGGTTTGGATGGTGCGTTAGCAAAGCATAACGCACCTACAGATGGAGGTTAGTAACTCATAGGTTGGATGGTGCGTTAGCAAAGCATAACGCACCCTACAGATGGAGGTTAGTAACTTGGGTTATTAGTTGAATCCCAATTAGCTCTTGCGTCGCTTCACTAAAGCCAACGCACCTGCGGTAAATAAACCCAATACTGATGTAGGTTCAGGTATAGATTTTGGAGGTTCCGGATCTGGATCTGCACGATATATTCCTTGAGTGCCATCTTCGAGTGCAGCAAAGAAAGCAATTTGACCTACATCGTTAAATCCTTCTCTCCTGAAACCATTAACGCCCCAGGCAAAGTATTTTACCTTAGAACCAAAAAGCACATCTCCTGTAGCGATTACCTTGTTGGCAACAGGATTAGATCCGGTGAAAATACCTATCCCTCCCGCATCTAGGGAAGCGCCGAATACCAAATTCCCTTTATTATCGATCGCAACATCTCCAAATTGTGCAAAAGGACTGGTGCTATCAACAATAGTAGTAATTTCCCCACCGTTATTAGTAAAGATACCAGAAACTCCAGTATCTAGCAAAGCGCTAAAGGCTAGGGTTCCCTGGTTATTAATCGCAGGTTTCCCAAAATTATTAAATATACCGCTATTATCAGCGATAGTTGTAAACTGTCCGCTATTAGTAGTGAAGATACCAGAAAAGCCATTCTTGAGGACACCGTTAAAGGAGATAGTACCCCAATCGTTAATAGTGGGGTTAGATAAGCTGACCAAGGGAATAGTAATATCATTACGCCTACTATCTGCTATAGCAATGGTTGTAAGTAATCCATTGTTATAGCTGGTTAGAGTAGGAACAAACTGCCCATTGTAAAATTCACAACAAGATGAGAAAACCACCGTACCCTGATTGTTAATCGCAGGTGTCCCCACATTACTAGGAATCAAGCCACTAAAGTTCTCGTTGGAGAAATACCTCCAGAAGGGGTAGATGGTGGTATTCGTGCCACCATTCCCAGCAAATATACCACTGTGATTATAAATATTAACACGAGCAGAATGAGCATAAACCTTGAAAGCTACAGTACCCTCATCGTTGATGTCAGGTTCCCGATTGAGATTGTTAGTAGAATAAGGGAGACCAGGTAGAAATCTATAACCGTCGTAGATAGTAGTCAGCGCTCCACCATTTCCACTCATGATGAATTGCTGAGTATAATAGTCAGAATGATCGCGGGGAATACCTGGTGGCAATACTCGCATATCTACATCAGTCCAGAAGGCTACAGTACCGTTGTTGTTGATAGCGGGACGACCAAAACCCTGCAAAGGACCGCTACTATCAGCAATTTTAGTAAAACTATAGGCTTGGGCTTCCCCTGTTGCTAGGAAACTGAAAGTTATCCCAACTGCTGTTGCTACTGATAATTGATGAATTGTTGTGAATTTCATAGTGATTCGGTCATTTTGCTCAACGGTATTAGTTAAATCCCAATTAGTTTTTGCGTCGTTTCACTAAAGCCAATACACCTACAGTAAATAAACCCAATACGGAAGTTGGTTCAGGTATAGATTTTGGAGGTTCGGGATCGGGATCTGCACGATATATTCCCCTACTGGTGGAAAAGGCAATTTGCCCTGCATCGTTCAATCCTTCCCTCCTGAAACGAAATAGAAATCCTGTCACTTCATAACCAAAAAGCATATCTCCTGAAGCAATTACCTTGTTGGCAACAGGATCAGGTCCGGTGAAGAGACCATAACCTCCCACATCAAGGGAAGCGCCGAATACCAAATTCCCTCTATTGTCGATGGCAACGTTTCCAAATTCTGCAAAAGGACCACTGCTATCAACAATAGTAGTAATTTTTCCACCGCTACTAGTAAAGATGCCAGAAACTCCAGTATCTAGGGAAGCGCTAAAGGCTACGGTTCCTTGGTTGTTAATTGCAGGTTTTCCCAAATAATTAAATATGCTGCTATTGTCAGCGATAGTTGTAAACTGTCCATTACTACTAGTGACAATACCAGGATTAATGGGGCTACCATAATCTTCTCCATCGTAAAAGGAACGATTAAAGGCTACAGTACCCTTATCGTTAATAGTTGGATTGGAATTACCTGATGGAATGGTAATATAATCAAGTTTCGGGTTTGTTGAGACTATGGTATTGATAAAGTTCCCGTTGTGAAATAAATTCCGAGAGGAGAAAACCACAGTGCCCTGATTGTTTATCGCAGGATACCCCACGTCACTAGGAATTGAAGCATCACTAAAGTTCCCGTCGGAGTAATTCCTGTCGAAGGGATAGATGGTGGTAATAGCACCACCATTCCCAGCGAAGATACCACTCTGAAAACTATTGATTCGAGGATGATTGGCGAAAACCTTGAAAGCTACAGTACCCTCATCGTTGATGTCGGGTTCCCAACCTACATTGTTAGTATAATGATAATAAAAGCCGTCGTAGATAGTGGTCAGCAATCCACCATTTCCACTCATAATAAACTGCTGGGGATAAGCGTTCAAGTCAGGACGATCGTGTGGGTAATCCACTAACATCATGTCTCGCACCGTCCAGAAAGCTACAGTACCGTTGTTGTTGATAGCAGGAGAACCAAAACCCTCCAAAGGCAAAGAATTGCCATCAACAGGATCAAAACTCCCCAAAGGCAAAGGACTGCTGCCATCAGCAATTTTAGTAAAAGTATAGGATTGGGCTTCCCCTGTTACAACCAAACTCAGGAGCGCACCCACTGCCGTTGCCACAGATAATTGATGAATTGCGACTAGTCTCATAAGCATTTCTCAGAACCACAGCCTGACTGATGATAAAGGCATGTTCTTTATCATCTCTTTATATTTGCACAAAGTTTATGAAGATTCTGTAAAGATTCGGTAGTATGACAGATCTGTTGCTGTACCGTAACCTTGCCATTAAACCGCTATCCTCAGTACCCCAATCTCCCATAGATACCGAGATTGCCTGGTAAATTTTGATGCACCCAAAACTATTTATCACGTTAGTAGGGACGGAGCCTGACTAATCTCCATGGTAGGGTGGGCACTCCCCACTAACGTAATTTTATGCTTTTTTGAGTTATATCTTGGGGAGTGCCCACCCTACAGTTATTGAAAATGGTGCAATAGTTCAGTTAAAATAGAGGTTGAGTTATCAAAAATAGGACTTACGCAAAGCCTCTATCTGTAGGGTGCTTTATGCTCTGCTAACGCACCATTCCAACTATCAGTAGTGTGGCTGCGTAAGTCCTGAAAAAATAATGATTAGGAGTTAAAAAAGATGAGTAATCTAGTCATAGAAACTGATTTAAAAGAGATTTTAACTAAGATAGACAAACGCCTTGAAAGATTAGAGGAAAATATGACTACTTTAGTAGTCTACTGAATAACGATAAAATAAGTTTGTCTTATGGCATCCGGCAATGCCCACCCTACAAAAAACTAATATTTTGGGACACTAAGTACGGAAGAACCATAATTTTATTAAAATAACGAATGTACTTAAAAACCCTCCAACTCCACCAATTTAGAAACTACCGAGATTGCCTGGTAAATTTTGATGCCCCCAAAACTATTTTGGTGGGAAATAATGCTCAAGGCAAATCAAATCTATTGGAGGCAGTGGAGTTGCTTTCCACACTGAAGAGCCATCGCTCAAACCGCGATCGCGAATTGGTTCTTGATGACACCAAAATTGGTCAAATTAAAGCTAACTTGGAACGAGTAAATGGTTCGGTGGATCTGGGCTTAATCCTGCGGAGTCAGGGACGGCGTACTGTAATATTGAATCAGGAACCTTTGCGTCGCCAACTTGATTTTTTGGGTATTCTCAATGCAGTACAATTCTCCAGTTTAGATTTAGAATTAGTGAGAGGTGCGCCGGAATACCGACGGAATTGGTTGGATTCAATCTTGACTCAGTTAGAACCAATTTATGCCTATATTTTACAGCAATATAATCAAGTCTTGCGCCAACGAAATGCTCTGTTAAAGACATTCAGAAAACAGGAATTAGAAGGTAATATTAATGAATTATCCTCTAAAGATCATCAAACAGAATTAGCTCTGTGGGATGCTCAATTAGCAACAACGGGATCGCGAGTAACCCGCCGTCGTGCTAGACTATTGGCACGGCTGGCACCTTTAGCCCAAGGATGGCACGCCAGTATCAGTGGGAAAACAGAAGTACTCGAAGTAACTTACGCTCCCAATGTTATAATTGAAAAGGACAACCCGGAACAGGTACAACAGGCATTTTTAGACAAGATTCAACAGCGGCGCATCCCAGAAAACCGTCAAGGGACGAGTCTGGTTGGTCCTCACCGGGATGAAGTGGAGTTTACGATTAATAATACACCTGCTCGTTCCTATGGTTCCCAAGGACAGCAGCGGACTTTGGTATTAGCATTAAAATTAGCGGAATTAAAGCTAATTGAGGAAGTTGTAGGGGAACCGCCATTGTTACTGCTAGATGATGTCTTGGCAGAATTAGATCTTAATCGGCAAAATCAATTATTAGAGGCAATTCAAGATAGATTTCAGACTCTGATTACTACAACTCATTTGGGGGCATTTGATTCTCAGTGGTTGAATTCCTCCCAAATCCTGACGGTTAAGGCAGGAGAGATTCAATCTACTTGCGATGGCAGTTAACATTACTTATATAAAAGTTATAAAAATTTATTTAACTTTTATAAAAAACATTCAGTAAATCAAAAAAAGACAAACACTATCGGGGTATAATTTTGGACAGTGAAGTCTAAGTAGAAAGTATGGCAAAAGTGAAAAGTCACCCATTGAAATCCTTGTGATAAATCGGTTTTAGGGTTTTCGGATTTCCTAATACGGGCGACTGCTCTACAATATTGAAAAGATTACCTTTGAAGTGCGATAATAAACTAACAGCGATCGTGAAAAAAAGGTAATTCTTCAATTACAGGACTTACGCAGCGATACTAAGAGTAGTTTTGCTGGTGCGTTAGCAAAGCATAATGCACCCTACAGAGGAAGGCTTTGCGTAGGTTCTGAATTAGTCAGATTCAGGACAAAAAACAATAATTGGGGACGGTTATGCTATGAAAATTAAGGAACTGATTAGGCTTTACGATGCGGGAGAGAGAGACTTTCCTGGAGTGGATCTTTCTGGAGCAGATTTGAGGGGAATTACTTTAATCGGAGTCAATCTGACAGGGGCTAATCTGACAGGAGCAGATTTGAGTAGAGCATTTTTACTCAAGTCAGATTTCAGTGGTGCTAAAATGAACTGGGCAACACTAAATTTTGTCAAAATGAGCGAAGCAAAACTCGTCGAAACCGATCTAACAAAAGCCAATATTATTGGCGCTTTTATGGTAAAATCAAAATTACCAGGAGCAAAAATGAGTGGTGTAAATATTAGCGGTACTAACTTGAGACGTGCCAATTTGTGGGGAGCAAACCTCTGTGGGGCAGATTTAACCAGAGCCAATTTGCGAGATACCAATTTGAATGGAGTTAACTTTAAATGGGCTAATTTATCTGAGGCAAGATTAATCGGGGCAATGCTATATGGGGCAGCTTTAAATTTTACCAACTTCAGCAAAGCCTGGTTAAAAGGTGTAGACTTAAGTGGTGCAGATTTAGAGGGAGTTAACCTCAGTGGTGCAAGATTAGCTGGTGCAAATTTAGAATGGGCTAACTTGAGTGCAGCTAATTTAACTGAAGCACAATTAGAGCAAGTTAATCTTAAAGGAGCAGACTTAACCGCAGCAACCCTAACAAAAGCATCTTTAGAGGGAGCAAACCTGACTTGGGCAGTTGTGAGAAAAACCAATTTAAGTGGTGCGAATCTCAAAGAGACGAAGTTATACGGAATCGACTTAAATGACGCAGAATTCAATACCCCCATAATGTTGCAATCGGCTAACGAATTATTGCACTATACGGCGGTATGAGAGCTTAGGGCTAGGGGCAAAAGGCAAGAGGTTGTAGAACAGGCATCTTGCCTGTTAAAGTGATTAATCGTTTAACGAATAATCTAACCTCCAACCTCCAACCTCCAACCTCTAACCTCCTTAACATATCTTGAATGAATAGAAAAAATCAGGGTTGGTTAAACTTTTTATTATGTCTAATAATAGCAGTAAATTTAGTGCTATTTGACCACCCTAAAGCCACCCCCTCAATGGATATAGCTAATTCCCAAACCCCGGAAGCCTTAACAGAAATAAGAGGAGTTTGGCTAACCAATGTAGCGAGTGGGATACTATTCTTCCCATGGGGAATTAACAGAGCAGTCTACCAACTAGCTCAACTAAACTTCAATACCATTTATCCAGTTGTTTGGAATCGGGGACATACCTTTTATCCCAGCACTGTAGCCAAATCAGTTACAGGAGAAGAACAAGATCCTGTCCTTAATATTATACGACTGGGACGGGATGTTTTAGCAGAAATTATTCAGGAAGGACATAACCAGGGTTTGCGGATTATCCCCTGGTTTGAATATGGATTCATGGCTCCCCCCAATTCTAAACTAGCAAAGAATCACCCAAACTGGATTACCAAAAGTTCTAGTTTATGTGTCAAAAAACCTGGAATAGTGAAACAGGTACAAACAAAACCTGGGCAAAATCAGAATAAGTTATCTTCTCAATGCCCCATCCCTACTCTAGCAGATCCAGATTCATTACAAAATAGCACTCGCAAACTAGTATGGCTCAATCCCCTCCATCCAGAAGTCCAAAAATTCATCCTAAATTTAATCGTAGAAGTTGTCAAAAATTACGATATAGATGGCATACAACTTGACGATCATTTTGGAATGCCCGTGGAATTAGGCTACGATGATTTTACCATAAAACTATATCAAAAAGAACACAAAGGCAAACTACCCCCCAATAATCCGTTAGAATCAGAATGGATGGAGTGGAGGGCAAATAAAATTAGCCAATTCCTGGAAAAGATTTACAAAAGAGTCAAATCAATTAAACCAGACTGTCTAATCTCAGTATCTCCCAATTCCCAAGCATTTTCCTACAATAACTATCTCCAAGATTGGTTAACTTGGGTAGAGCGTGGTTGGGTAGACGAGTTAGTATTGCAAGCATATCGTAACGACATGGGCGGTTTTCAAGCAGAATTAAACAAACCAGCAGTACAAATAGCACTCAAAAAAATCCCAGTCAGTATTGGGATTACCACAGGCACAGGAAAACGTCCAGTTGCAATGAAACAAATTCAACAACAAGTAAAAGAAGTCCGCGATCGCAATTTTAATGGAGTATCATTCTTTTACTGGGAAACCTTGTGGAGTTATCTGACACCAGAATCACCAAAGCAACGCCGCCAGGGATTTCTAGAACTATTTTCTGAAAAATCCCCCCTTGGGTAATAGCGAGTTTTATAATCATACTATATTATAAGCGTATAATTCCCTATTTCTTTGCGTTCACGGAGTGTAGCGAAGCGCCACCTTTGCGCCTTACTTTGCGCTATGAGCGTTAAAAAAAAGTATATTCCACCCAATTAATAATCTCCATAAACCAAAACCGTGCCAATAACCGTAAACTATCAATCCCAAATACAAATTCCCGAAATTGGCTTAAGCTTATGGTGGCGGTGGTTAATCGCCACATTTGGCGGCTTTATCACCAGTTTATTCTGGATTGAGATTGGCGAAAGACATGATATGAGCATAATAGAAGGAATAATTGGCGGTATTGCGATCGCAACTCCTCAATCTATTATCCTAAAACAGTATATCTCCCAATCGCGGGGGTGGATATTTGTAACTGTGCTAACTTGGAGTTTAATTGGGTTAAGTGGTTTGGGCGCAGTAGGCTGGTTTGTGCCTCAAACTCTAGAGCCTTTCCTGAGATTATTCTACGGTATTATCAACGGCGCAGAAATCGGACTTGCCTTGGGGATAGCCCAATCATTTATCCTAAAACGGCAAATTCCTCACGCCCAAAAGTGGATTTGGGTAAGTATTATATCCTGGGCGGTAGGATTGGGTGTTGGTTGGGCAATTGGTGGAGTTTTGCGTCAATTTACCCGCCTATTTATTAGTGATGTTGTCGGTTTGGCGGTAACGTGGCTTATTGTAGGGGCAATGACGGGATATGGTTTAATGCGGTTGGTGTGTTTTCTACCTGTTGAGATTAATGATTATACAAGATGAAAATCAAATTATTACCAATCACCATCGCCACTCTCATTACCCTAATCGCTACCGCTGATTGGGCGGCAGATTTTCCAGTTACCAGGAATCTTCTTTCCACTTGGCAATCTATAAGCTATACCCAATCCGAAACCTTACCCACCCCAGCAGAATCAGAAGCAGAAGCCGCATTTAAAACCAGAAGTTTAGCAATTCGGGAAAAAATAGCCACAGAAGATTTAGATAAATTAGCTATCTGGTGGCAAAAAAGAAATATTGAAGATCCTCATAAATATCTCCTGCCAGTAATTCTATCTCGTCTTAGCTTACCAGAAAAATACAATCGCCAACACACTTGGGATGTCTTGCTAAAACTAGATAAAGATAAACCAGATATCTATCACTTCCGTAGCCCTTACGATGTGCGTATTTTTTTCCTATTTCGCCATAACATGCCCCAAAACGTAGAAGCATCTTACCGCAGTATGGTTGATACCCCTCGTGTGGGAGAATGGCTGGAGCAAGGAACAGAAAATCACATGTTTATGCAGAGAATTTCTGGATTAGCCTTAATGGATGGTAGTGGTTTTCCTAATCCACTTCCTGCTACTGCGGCGACAAATGAGGCTTGGTTAAGAGCAGAAATAAATAAATTTTTGACAATTGGGCAAGGTGAATTTCATTCCTCCACTTATTATGGATATGCTATCGGCGGATTACTCAATCTTTACGATTTTGCCCATACTCCCGAATTGCGACAATTAGCCAAAGCAGCATTAGATTGGTATGCGGTAAATATGGCAATCCGTTTGAGTTGGGGAACCGCAGGTGGTGCAGAAAGTCGCGGATTCGATCGCGGCACTTGGGATAATAGCGGATTAAGTAGTGTCGCTTGGATATGGTGGGGAGATAGCCCAGAAATTGCCCAAAGAATGAATAAAGGTAGTATGAGAGTAGCGCTACTAGCGGGTTTGAGCGATTATCGTCCACCACCACAATTAAGAGCGATCGCAAAAAAGGAAATAGAGTTACCATTTCAGCTTACCGCAAGTCATCCCGGTTATTACAGTTATCACGAAAACAATCAATTTTGGGAGACATTTTATATTACAAAAGACTATAGTTTAGGTACACTATTAGACTCACAACGCTCCTACCAAACCCAAGGCACAATTAATGCCCAATATGCCACCTATAAATTAGTAGTCCGCGATCCAAAAGGAGTAAGTAATGCCGTAATCAGTTTAGCAGGAACCTTTCACACTCCCATGGCAATAGGGCGTTCTCCAGGAGATCAATATCTACAAGAAAAAGGTGCAGTTATGTACCAATTAAGATTAAATGAACGAGATAAAGCAGCAGGAGTACCCGGACGTTCTCACTTAATCTTACCATCACGCTATGGCAAACCACAACAATATAAAAACTGGTATATTTGGCAGATCGAAAATATCTGGTTATGCGCCCATCCTTCCGGTGAAAATATTAACTGGCAAGAATCAGTATCAGAAAAAGAGCCAGATTACCAAATGTTAGCTGCAATTGGCACAAATACAGCTTGGATTACAGATGTGGGAAGCATGACAGACTATCCAGATTTAGCCAGTTTACAAAAAGCACTCGATCGTACTAAAATCGACTTTAACCAATGGGAAAAATTAGGCAAAGTTACTTATACTAGTTTACAAGGCGATAACTTAGACATAACCTATCAGGCGAATAGTGGAGTGGGTAAGGCAAAGATTAATAACAAAGAACGAGTTTTACAAGATTGGGCAGTATTAGATAGTCCTTATGTTAAAGAAGAATTAAATAGCGGTATTCTACAAATTATTTCACCTGGAGGTAAGTGGCATTTGCAGGGAACATTGAATCAGCCAAAGTGGGAGGAAAAGAACTAGTTGTGCTATTTTCAACTGTGGCATCCCACATCCCAGGAGCAAAAAAATCGCGTTGTTATTAGATATAAGGATCATCTACCAACCTTCAAACCCAACCCTTAATTTCCACATCAGTCAGCAATATCTTCAACAGTGGGTAAATTTTCGGATTCTGTTATCTGTTTTCGGGAAATATT
>NZ_JAMZMM010000734.1 GCF_024178385.1 Limnofasciculus baicalensis BBK-W-15
CCTTTAATCTATGAGGAAACTCTCTTATTTGAGCATAGTTTTGAGCTTAACGGGTTTGGTGGTTGGGTGTAGTCCATCAAATCTGCCAGGACAACCTCTTACCCTCAATAGTCGCTACACTGATGAGCAACCAGGATTAAGTGGTAATGGTCGATTTATTGCCTTTGTTTCCGATCGCAATGGTAGCCGTCAAATTGTTATGTATGACTTGCAACAACAACGGTTTATCGATTTGCCTCGCTTAAATCGACCTAATGCGATCGCAGAAAATCCCAGTCTTAGCTATACTGGTCGCTACATTGCCTATATTGCCAGCGATATGGGCACTCCAGCCATCGAACTCTACGATCGCGTTACTACTCGTCCCCAAGTCCTAACTATGGGTTATCGTGGTTGGATTAGACATCCTAGTATTAGTCCCGATGGTCGCTATATCGTGTTTGAAACTTCTCGTCGCGGACAATGGGATGTGGAAGTATTTGACCGGGGTTCTAATATTGAATTAGATATTCCTGATGGTACTCCTGTTTTCCCTCCTTAGACGTTTTTAGTTTTAAATTTAAAAAACCTAACCCCCCAACCCCCTTCCCTAACAGGGAAGGGGGAGTTGGAAATATTTTGAATGCGTGACTTTTGACTTCCAAGAAAGTGGTGAAACGTTCCCTATTACTATCAATATCTATGGCACTGGCGGGTGGGTTGACTAGTTGTACGGGTTCCCCTCGCCTAGTGGATTTTCCTTTTGATATCGGGGGGCGTAGTTTAAATAGTCCTTTTTCAGAACTAACACCTCAAAGCAACGGGCGCTATATTGTTTTTGTCTCGGATCGCCATGGCAGTCAGGATGTTTTTCTGTTTGATGCTAATGAACAGCGTTTAATCGATTTACCTGGACTCAATTCTCTTGATACAATCGCCTCCCATCCATCTATTTCCCAAAATGGTCGCACTATTGTCTTGGCGGCAACATTAAAGGGTCGTTCCGGTATTTATATCTATAATAGAGATATCAATCAGTTGCGCAATATTACAGAAAATATCCAAGCAGAAGTTCGTAATCCTACTATTAGTGCAGATGGCAATACTATTGCTTATGAATCTAGTGAAAATGGTCAGTGGGATATTGTGATTTGCGATCGCAATGGCAAACGCCTCAATTTGTTAATTCCTAATCTATGAATG
>NZ_JAMZMM010000307.1 GCF_024178385.1 Limnofasciculus baicalensis BBK-W-15
GAAAAATGTCGGCTGAAATTGCTAAAACTGAACTAGGGGGTAAAATTATGGGAGGCAGGAGAGAATTATGGCATTAGAACCCCAGGGATTCATGGAGTTGATGGTGAAGCGGGTTGATTTCAGTTGTTTTCAAGGAAACAGGTTGGAGTCAGGGATTATTTAAACGTTTGATTGCCAGCGGTGCAGTCGCTAGCTAAAAAAAAAGATCGTTCTAGTTTACAGTGAATAAACGTCGTAATCTCTAAAGGTTCAACAGGAATAAAATAATGGCTATCAATTCTCAAAAGCTAGGGCAGATCCTTCAAACTTTCGTGACATCAACTACTGATGTTCAGGGTGCGGCGATGGTGACTCCAGATGGTTTGCCTCTGTCTTCTTTTTTACCAGGTGGGATGGATGATGAACGGGTATCCGCTATGTCTGCGGCTATGCTTTCTTTAGGTGAGCGAATTGGTAAGGAATTAGCGCGTGGTAGTATCGATCGCATTTATGTTGAGGGGCATGAAGGTTTTAGCATTTTGACTAGTTGTGGTGAAGATGCTGTATTTCTGGTGCTAGCAAGTAAGGCGG
The DNA here is from genome assembly GCF_024178385.1 of Limnofasciculus baicalensis BBK-W-15. GTDB lineage: Bacteria > Cyanobacteriota > Cyanobacteriia > Cyanobacteriales > Coleofasciculaceae > Limnofasciculus > Limnofasciculus baicalensis. The sequence goes on from NZ_JAMZMM010000307.1 coordinate 571, forward strand.
CAAAGCAGGGAGTATTAATGTTAGAAATTAAACGAACGCTTGTTGAACTAAAGTCAGCGTTGCAGTAGTTTTAAAACTTACACATCAACCGGGTTTCTTCACTCTAATTCCAGAAGCCCGGTTGATGTGTGAGGGTGAATAATTCTTGTAGTTTAAGCCTATAAACTCAAGAAGTTTGGGTCAATTTTTACGGAGCAAAATCTAATGGAAACAATGCGTATCGTCGTCACGGGAACTGTAGGGGCTGGTAAATCTACCTTCGTCAAAACCTTCAGTCAAACGGAAGTCATAGAAACAGAAAAGAGGGCAACAGATGACACTAGTTTGTTAAAGAAAAAAACTACTGTAGCTTTTGATTTCGGCACCCGCGCATTAGGTAGAGATATGGAGTTGCAAGTCTATGGTACTCCCGGACAATCTCGCTTTGATTTTATGTGGGATTTGTTAATTCGTAGGGCGCACGCTTATATTTTACTGGTGGCGGCGAATCGCTCTAGTGCTTTCAATGATGCCCGCGAAATTATCTCGTTTATGAATCAGCGGGTGCAAATTCCCATGATTATTGCGATGACTTGTACGGATTTACCAGGAGCATTAGGGCAAGAACATGTTTTGTTTGGTTTGGGTTTCATGAACGATCGCAATCGCCCCCCAATTATAACAGTAAATCCCCACGATAAAACGTCAGTACTTGAAGCCGTAATGGTGTTAATGGCTCACCAGATTTTCCATGGAAGTGGTACTAAGGTGCCAAACCAAAGTACGACAAGTGCTACTCAACCTCCTAATCCACAGACTCCCAAAAGTACTTATCAATGGCCGAAACGGCAGTTTTCAGCAGGGGCGTGATATTAAGTTGGTTGTTGGTTGTTGGTTGTTGGTTGTTGGTTTTTCAAATAACAAATAACAAATAACAAATAACCAAAATAATCAGTCCCCCAAAGCAACTCCCTCACGACGGGGATCGGCACCTCCAATTAAACCCTCATCAGTTAATACTATCCCATGGGAACCACTAGTTTGTTCTAAAACTTGCACAGAATGCCCCATTGCTTCTAAATCACTTTTAAGATTAGCAATATCCGTACCAGCTTCCAATTCAGTTGCACCATTCCGGTTGCCAAAATTCGGTAGAGATATTGCTTCTTGACTGTCGAGTTTCCAATCTAATACCCCCACCAATGCCTTAGCAACATAATTGATAATGCGACTCCCGCCAGCCGAACCCACTACCATTACTAACTTGCCATTTTGGTCAAATACCATCATGGGAGACATGGAGCTTCTAGGGCGTTTTCCAGCTTCGACACGATTGGCGACTGGTTTACCATCAACTGTGGGAGAAAAGGAGAAATCAGTTAATTGATTATTCAGTAAAAAACCCCGTACCATTAATCTCGAACCAAAGGCATCTTCAATAGTAGTTGTCATCGATACTGCGTTCCCATATTTATCGACAATTGCGATATGACTAGTAGAGGGAAACTCGATGGCATTATCTGCCCCCCAAAGTAAGGATTGTTTTGATAATAATTCACCAGGCTTAACCTCAGTCATAGCACGATCCGGATTAATCAGAGCAGCTCGGCTTTTCAGATATTTCGGGTTAATTAATTCGTTAATTGGTACTGGCACAAAATCAGCATCTGCCATGTATAATCCTCGATCCGCATAAGCCAATCTTCCCGCTTCTGAAAATAAATGAACAGCTTGTAATGAATCAGGTTTAAGTGCAGCTAAATTAAAATTTTCTAGAATACCTAATATTTGGAGTACCGTCAGAGCGCCAGAAGTAGGAGGTCCCATGCCGCAAATCTTGTATACTCGATAAATGCCACATACTGGCGATCGCTCTTTTGCCTGATAATTTGCTAAATCCTTAGTGGTTAAGTCTCCTGGCACAGGAGCATTTTCTACTGTAGCCACGATATCGCGAGCAATTCTACCATGATAAAAATCATCAGCACCGCGAGAAGCAATCCGCCGGAGTACTTCACTATATGGTTTATTTACCAGTTTTGTTCCCACTGGTTTTGGTGTACCATCTGGTTGATAAAAATAACTTTTTGCTGGCTCTAAACGGGGTAGATAAGAATCTTTTTTGAGTGCAGTATATAAGAGAGGCGAGATGGAAAAACCTTGTTCAGCGAGTTGGATAGCAGGTTGAAATAGTTGATCCCAAGGTAACTTGCCAGATGCTTTATGTGCCATTTCTAGCATTCGGATTGTTCCCGGTACACCTACAGATTTACCGCCAATTACTGCATCATAAAATTGTAAAGGTTTGCCTTCTTCATTGAGGAAACGATCTGGTTTAGCCGCAGCGGGGGCAGTTTCTCTACCATCATATGTATGAATTTCTTTGGTTTTGCGATCGTAGTAAACTAGAAATGCGCCGCCGCCGATACCGGAGGCTTGTGGCTCAACTAAGCCTAATACTAATTGAACCGCGATCGCAGCGTCAACTGCACTTCCCCCACGACGGAGGATATCTCTACCTGCGGCTGCGGCAATAGGGTTAGGTGCGGCAACCATATCCGTCTGGGTTTTGACGGCTTCTCGCTCAATCCTGCGAGCGGCAGCTTCTGGTGGATGGGATTGAGTTAGCGCTACGATGGGGTGGATGAGGGCAGCAGTGAGGGTTAGGGCTAGGAGACGATAATTTAAGGCTAGTTTGGGTATCATGTTTAGAGAATGTTTCAGGCAAAAAGAGCGATCTAGTTCCCCATATTATCTGCTTTGCTGATATTAATTTTGCTTCAAACTGAGATATTGCAGCATTTTCAATCAGGGAAAAACCTAACCCCCCAGCCCCCTTCCCTCCATTAGCGTAAGCGTTGCTTGGCGTTAGCCTAGCGGCACGAAGTGTGGGAAGGGGGGCAAGAAATCTTACTACCCTCTCCTTGCAGGAGAGGGGCAGGGGGAGAGGTCAAATTCTAACATAGAGATACGCGGAGGTTGGAAATTTATGGACCAGAAATTTTATTATCAAGGGATAGATAAGGCACAAAAAGGTGATTTGGTAGGAGCGATTAGGGATTTTGATAAAGCGCTACAAATTAATCCTGAATTTGTTGAAGCTTACTAGAAAAGGGGTTCGCTTCGCTTTGATTTGGGAGATTCTGAAGGCGAGATCGCAGATTATACTCAGGCGTTAAGAATTAATCATAAAAGTATTGAAAGTTATTTGGGGCGGGGTTTGACTCGGTTGGGGTTGGGGGATAATAAAGGAGCAGTTGATGATGCCGATTTGGTATTGCGTCTTTATCCTAACCATGCACCTGCTTGTAACTTGCAAGGTATGGCTTATCGTCGGTTGGGAGATAATGAAGCTGCGATCGCAAATTTTAAGAAAGCGGCACAACTCTATTTAGAGCAAAAAGATCGGGAAAGTTGCCGTCGCTGTTTGGATAATATTACTCAAATTCAAGCATCCCAAAACTCCCTTGTTATCATACCTCAAACAGAGGAGTTTTACAAGGGGGCAATGGCAAAGTTTTATCGGGAAAATTATCGGGAAGCCCTTGATGATTTTAATTGGCTAATTCAAGTAGATCCCAAGGATGCTAAAGCCTATTGCTATCGAGGAATTGTTCGGAAAAAATTAGGGAATCTTCAGGGAGCAATTCAAGATTTGGGTGAAGCGATGCAACTGAACCCTAATGACGAGCAGATTCGCAATCATCGAGGATTAGTGCGGATTGAATTGGGAGATTATCGAGGTGCGATTGATGATTTTACTGAATTATTGCGCACCCAACCTCAAAATGCTGAAGCATTAGCTAATCGCGGTTACGGTTACTGTAAACTCGGCAACTATCGACAAGGGATTGAGGATTATTCGCGAGCATTAAGTATTAAACCTGACAATGCCCAATTTTACTGTCAGCGGGCGTTAGCTCGTGGAGATTTTGAAGATTATCAGGGAGCAGTTGATGATTATCAAAAGGCGGCAAACATTTATTTCGATCAACGAGATTGGGATAGTTATCAAAGAGTATTGAATAAGCAGAAGATTCAGGCAAAAAAAGCAGAAGTAGCAAGGAAAGAACGAGCGAATCAGCTTAATAATGAAGATGTTTTTATTAAACAAGAAAACCAAATTTGGTCTAACGTTCAACCAAATCAAGAATTACAAGAAAGACTGTTAAGAATGGTTGGCGGTTACTGGGATGTCGCCGCACGATTGATTGAATTAGCCAAGCAAAAACATCCAGGAATGTCGGAAAATTGGTATTTGGAGAAAGTGATTCAGGATTTAGAAAGGGATCGCTGAGTGTAGGGGCAAGTCGCTACAATAATATCTCATATTAACAAATAACCCTAATCGACTCGCCCTTTATAAATTTTGCCCTCCATTATCCATCTCCATACCTGCCAATAAAATAACAGTTCCCGCTCAGATGAAAATCGGGTAGGATCGGTTTCATTTTCGACTTTGATGCGACAAATATTGTCAGAATTTAAGTCAGGATGAGCTGGATTTACCTGAGCGATTACTTCTGCCAAAAGTGTGGAAGGTTTAAAGAATTTGCGATGTAAAGGTACGCCCAATTGTTGGAGAAAATCGCGTCCTAATTTCGACTTTGCTATACCAGATTGGACTTTAGAGGCGATTGTGAAAAATTCGTGGAGTGGGGAAAAAGCCTGCGGGCGCAACAGTTTACCACCCGAAACAAAGGGGATACTCAGCATGTGGGGAAAGTGGCGGCGGTAAATTTCGAGATAGAGTCTAAAGTTTGCTTTGAGATTAGGAGGAATAGTTGGAGCAATCCTCCATAATTCCTGATTTAGTCCGGGAGTGAAAGGTGATACTATATTGCTATAAACCTTGAGTGGATTTATACTGATCCGGTGGATAGTGCGGTTTCTCACCATAAATTGGTGAATCCCGAAGTCATCGTCGCTGTATTTCGCTTTTTCCACTTGAAGAAGTGTCATAAACTCTTCATAAATTTCTGCCGCTAACCGAGGCGAGAATATTTTTTTTACCCCTTGCCATGGCAAGGAATTTGGTGACATAGCTTTGGTAGCGAATAGTTGGGTAAATCCGCCAGAAATAGAAGGAAAATGTTGAAATAATACATTAGGAAATAGCCCATCCCAAACGCATTGCATCTCTGGCTGAAGGTGCTGTAACACCTGGGAAATAAACAGAAACAGGCTGGGTGTACCTACTTCATTGAATTGCAAATAATCTAGGTATTGGGGCGATGAGAAAAAATTCGGATCTGAGGAAATATTCTGCAAGGGTACACCTAATTTTTTGGCAACTAATCTGGCATAAATTCCATCCGCACCAAAAAACTCATCTTCATGATCTAAAACTACTCCATTTGGTTGGATACCTATTTTAGAGAGTATCGCCAATATCAGCCGAGAATCTAATCCACCACTGAGTAAAATTGTCCCAGGTTGATGATAAGTTAAATAAGCTTTGATATCCTGTTCAATTATATCGACTAAAGCCTCCGTATCAAGATCTTCCAATCGCATTTCCGGCTGAGGAGAAGGCCATTGCCAATAGGGATTTTCTGAGATGGTGTCATTGTCTGGATCGTAGATTATTATAGAACCTGGAGCCACCCTTTCCACTTGTTTGAGAGAGCTTCTGTTGCCAATAAAATGACCAAAGGTAACAAAAGCGCCCCAGGCAGCAGAATCCATTTCTAAATCGATTAAACCACTAGCTGCAAGTGCTTGTATTTCACTAGCCAATAGTAGCACACCCTGACAACGCGCCATATAAAGCGGTTGCATTCCCAGAATGTCGGTGACAATTGCCAGTTTCCGGGCGTTGGCATCCCAATATAAGGCGGCGAATGCACCATCAAATTTGGTTAGTGCTTGAGCGGCATTTTGATAATCGCTTTCGACAATTGTGGCAAGTTGTTGATTTATTTCGCCAGTTTTAGTTAGAGGCAAGCCAGTTATTACTAACAGATTTCCTTTTGAACCTTGCAGTTGTAACGATATTTTATTGGTGATTCCTGTTCTAGAAATTGAGGCAATATTACCGCAGTCTTCCAGTTGGAATATATTGTGTTCTGTGAATTGAGCCTTCTTTTGGGCATTAGCCATTGAGGTAATAGTTTGCTGGCTATTTGTGGGATGATTTCCGAGAATTACAGCGCATTTATTCATTTCATCAAACCCAATTTTTTAACTAAAAATTTTAGCTGTTTTTTTACAGATAGAATAAACCTAGATCTCTCACAATCCTCCACAAAATTATTGGCATTTTCAAAATCACTGACGATTTCTTGGTTTGTATTGCTTTTTCGGTAAATTGCGCGAATATATTCATCTCCATCTACTAAGACAAAACCATGCTTGTGCATAATATTTGTCAATGTTCTTAAAGTAAAATGGTATAAGTGAGCATTTTCTAAATATCCCAAAAAATTACCGCTATACCATGTTTTGACATTCTTCACTCCTGGCACTTCAATAAATAAATAACCATCTTCACTTAAAATCTCTGCGACTTTAGTTAGTTCTCTATTGATATCAAAAATATGCTCTAAAACATGAGAATATATTATTAATTTTGGTTTTTCTTCTAAAGTAATACTGTGGAGATCGCCCTCGTAAACGTTCCATAAACTATCCTTACCATATCTTGTTTTTCCTGCCTCCAAACATTCACGATCGTAGTCTATTCCTAATGTTTTATAGCCATTTTTACAGAAATTATAAAGAGTTGCACCTGCTCCAGATCCTACTTCTAGCACCAAAGATTGTTTTTCTAAATCGAGATGTTTAACAATCCAATTAAATTGTTTTCTACCAAAAGATAGCTTATTTGTAAAGTATTCTTCTGGCAGTGCTAAAGTCCCTGCATAAAGTTTTCTATAATGATTTTGATAAAAATCGATATAATCTTTTTCTCTTAAGCAAGGATTAGTTTGTAATAATCCACAATTTTTACATAATACTGTTGAAACATGAAAACCAAACTTATCTTGTTCCGCAATTAAATTAAAGTCTTCTCCATTGCAT
>NZ_JAMZMM010000308.1:0-1919 GCF_024178385.1 Limnofasciculus baicalensis BBK-W-15
CTGTATATCAGTAAACATAAAATATTTACTTTTTAACTACCTGTGATGTGAACCACTATCTCGCGGTAGTGGCTGTCTTCTCGATGTTCCCAAATATAAATTCCCTGCCATGTTCCTAATAACAATTTTCCCCTACAGATGGGAATTTGTTCCGAAGTTTTGGTCAAGGCAGTACGGATGTGAGCAGGCATATCATCAGTACCTTCGGCATCATGGATGTAGCTTTTCCCATCTTCCGGCACTAACTGGGCAAAAAAGTTCGCTAAATCTTTCAGTACATCGGGATCTGCATTTTCTTGAATCAGCAGACTCGCAGAAGTATGGCGCAAAAAAATAGTACAAAGCCCAGTGTCAATGGCGGAATCATTAACCACAGATTGCACTTTTGAGGTAATGTTAGAAAATGATTTGCCAATAGTCTGAATTGTGAGTCGTTTTTGGTAGTGAGTCATGAATCCTTAGCAATTTCGGTAGAACTTTATGCGATGCGGTCGGCGGGCAAAGCCATCGCCAAGCGGAAGCCAGAAGAGCGTTTGCGAAGCATTCTCAAAGAGGATAGGGTAGATCCATTTGTGGAAACCTAGCCTAGCTGCTTGAGTTCATCATCTACTGTTTCTAACTCTTCATCAGGGGCGACTATAAATTTCTCCTCCAAGGATTCATTCTCACAGTCACCCCTTGAGAAACTATCTAACTGCTTTGCTAATAAAGCTCGATCTTCCTCCACCAATTCTGGCTCAAAAAACTCATAATTGAGTGTGACAGATTCCGATTCCTCTAACTCTACTGTCGGTAAGGGTTCTGTCAAATGGAATAAGTCTTCTTGTCCAGACTCCAAGTCAAGTTCCACAGCTTTTGATTCCTCTATATCCTCTGTAGAGAAGGATTGATATTGATTTTGTAATTCCTCATTACTAGCTTCATCTGAAGGTTTTTGGGTTGCCTCTATCCCATTAGCACCAACAATTTCTATCACATCGTCTACTTCATCCTTGTCTAATTGTTCAGGATTATCAGCTTCATTTAGAGCGGAAGTCTCTGTTGAGATTACCTCCGATTCCCGATCCCCTTCACCACTATCTGCCATGTCTGAACCTTCTGAGTTCTCCTCATTAGCTTCACTCCAAGGAGAATCATAATGATGCCATGGCAAGATTGGCTTATTGGGCAAGTTGCGCGTCAAGACTGTGATATTATCTGGGTCAGGTTCTGGTAGATTCAAGCGCTTCCCAGAGTGATTATTGTCAAGTTCTTGTGAATTCATAATTTGAGCCTAGCCAAAACTACTAAAGTCGATCGTGGGGAGAAAGTAAATCGCCAAGACGTGCAAGGTAATTACCAATGCCAAACTCCACGTAACATAAGCTGCATACTGCAATGATGACGAGACATCCTCCAATCGCTGCTTGTTTGCATTATAGGTCTCTACCAGATTAACAATCATTTGTAACTGATACTCTTCTGGAGACAGAACTAGATAGCGCTCCAGAAATTTCTTATCTCCTAAATTGGGGCTGATAGCCAACTGACGGGGTAAAAACGCATTGATCAGTAGGGTGAAATTTACCAGAAATCCCAGGAGTTCCGCAAGGCTAAACACTCCAGGGAAAAACACGAGCCGAGAGACAGTCAAGCTAGTGAACAGAGCGCCGTTAGTGACAAACAAGATGTTTAACTTGGTGGTAAGGGTTTGGTTTTGCTCCTTTTGTTGATCGATTACCCGACGCACGTCTTGAGCTGCTAGTTCTACTGATAAAGAGGGACTTTCTTTAGTTTCTGGAGTTTTGGAAGGTTCTAGGCTGGTTTTAGAGGGATGGGGTGTTTTGGGGATATTGGTTGTTTTAACGGTTTTAGGGGTTTCTCCTGAATCTGGGGTTTTAACTGTCTTGGGAAGTTCAGTTGGCTCTAGGATTTTAGTG
>NZ_JAMZMM010000308.1:2019-7569 GCF_024178385.1 Limnofasciculus baicalensis BBK-W-15
GATTTGGGTGTTTCTGTTACATCTGGGGTTTTAGCTGTCTGAGGAAGTTCAGTTGGCTCTAGGATTTTAGTGGATTTGGGTGTTTCTGTTACATCTGGGGTTTTAGCTGTCTGAGGAAGTTCAGTTGACTCTGGGATTTCGGTGGTTGTTGCAATTTCAGCAATTTCCAGAGTTTTGGGGTTATGTTCGGTTTTTTCTAGGAGGGAATTTACAGGGGCCATCATTGAGAGTCAAGAGGTGAGAGGTGAGAGGTGAGAGGGAAGAGGGAAGAGAGGGAAGAGAGGGAAGAGAGATTAGAGTTTTAAGCTTTAAGATTTAATTCAAAACTGAGAACTATAACCTCTCAAGTCTTACCCCTAACTTCTTGCTGGAAATAGCTGACGACTGTTTGGGCGATCGCATCTGTGCCATCTTTGGCAAGAAACTGTGATGTTTTGGGTGGTTGCGGGGACTCAAGGAGAAACTCCCAGTGGCTACTGAAAAACTCTGTAGGGTTCAGAATTTGATGGTAAGCGTAATTTTCGATACCTGCCAGTAGGATGTCTGATTCAGCAAAATCCTCGCGGGTAAGGGAAACAATGGGGATATCCAGGCTTAATGCTTCGGCAAAGGTACTGTAACCAGGCTTAGATAGAACTCGCCCACATAAAGGCATAAAATCTACAGGGCGGTACTCGTGTCCCTTAACCTTGAGTAAATTGGGGAAATCCGGTGCAAGGGAATCAAAGGTAATGAACTGCCAATCCGGAAACTGACACACATTATGGTAAGGAATTTGTTGGACACCCAGACCACCAAAGGTGAGTAAGATAGTTTTTTCAACAGGGATATTCAGGCCAAAAGTCTGGCGCAATTCCTCTGAACTATAGTTTGGCGAACCTCCTGTTAATCCTACATCTGCGATATTGGGGAAAGCACTCATGGGTTCGTGTAAGGGCAGGCGAAATAAGCGATCGCAAAATTGGTAAGCATCCCCCATCCAATCGGCAATCTCGCTAAATTCCCCACCCCACTCCCGATAGATAAAGTCCCAACCAAAGTTACCCATCATCCAACAAGGAATCCCAGCCCCTTGAGCAATGTTCACTGCCAGGGGAGGAATATCAGCAAGAATCAGCCCTACCCGATTTGTCCGAATAAAGTTTACTTCACTAGTAATAATTGATTTTTCGGCAGAGCGAATCTCTTTTAGTTTTGCCAAGGTTGCCTCTTTATCCATAGTCAAGCTGTCGGCTTGAATCACACCGACATCAAACGCACGAGGGCGATGAATAAAATTCCCTGGAATATAAGACTCTAACAACCAGCGCGGTGCAGTCGTAACTAAAATCAATAGGATTTCCGGACAGAGTTGTTGAATTGCTGCCGCTACCGATGAGGCGCGGACAGCATGACCAAAGCCGTGGCTAGTAATTGCAAAGTATAAAACAGGTCGAGACATGCCAGTAAGTCTATAGGTTAAGATAGATGCCCCGATCCATTTTCTCACCGCTTCTAAAAATCTAGGTAAACCTAGGAAAACTCAACGGTATAAGTTTCTGAAGCAATCTCTTCTAGTGCTGACGCTTCCCCGATCCCGAGGTTGGCCAGAAAATCCCAGTTAGAGACGGTATAATAATCGTGTCTGCGATTAATACCGGATTGCTTGATTTTTTTATTCAGTTGACTCCACAGGCTCCAAACGTGCTTAGTTGAATTCACATCAACAAAGGCGGTTAAGGAGCCTGGTATCTTTTCACTTAATCTCATCCCACGACGGGCAATCGCTAGGGCTGCCCCCGTGTCACTAGCCAAGCCATACAGCCTCAGATATTTGACTAAACCAATCATACTAGAATAGGCAGGATTGACTGTTATTAATTCAATCCCTCTATTAGAAAGTATTGAATTTAACTGTTTATCAAACTCAGAATAACCCCAGCCTGATAGCATCCTAGCATATTTTCGACCACGCTCTCTCAGTTGATTTTTCTTGTTGGAAAAGTCCAACTCTTCACAGACAACAGGACATGAAAACTTAATCGCTAACTGTGCTAATTCTAAACAAGCAATCACAATCTGAGCCTGTTGTTTACCATGAGGCAAACCAGTTTGTAAAGGTATTTTACCCCGTGCTTTTAAGTTACCTTCACTGTCAATATAAGCCCAACCAATTGAGCCGGGGTTCATGTCAATACCGATAGAACCATAATCCACAGCACGAGATACTTGCTTAACTTTTTCCGGTGTAAAACTAACAGCAGCCACCCAGACTCCTGACTTATAATAAAAGTGCCAAGTTTTGGCTCCTGTTGCTGGTAAGCGGTTAATATTTCTCTGGAAGTCTCCAATTTTAGACTCTACATATTTACCAAATTGAGACTCTAAGCAAGCTGGAACTCTCAACTTAAGATTATTCCCATCCCATTGACAGACTTGATTCCCGTAAGATTCATCAGTCGAACCAACTATAAATACTTGATTTTTAGGGACATAAACCCTCAGTGGACTTGACTTTAAAGTCGCTAGTTTTTTCAAGTATCTGTCGAGTTTCCGTTTCTTATTGTGAATCTGAAAACGTAAGTTTTGCCAGTTAGTTCCCTTGTATTTTAGTGAGCTACACAAGGGTATTACGCAACCAGTTTTACTATTTTGCCAGTTCTTTTTTTCATAAAATTCCCGAGCATTCTTGAGCTTTTTGGATGCTTTCTTAATCCAAGTTTCACAAGATTTAGCTTTGGCTTCTAAGGTTTTGATCTGTATAATCCGACACTTCTTGGCACTATCAACAGCACCCTTGGCTGCGGCAATCGCGCCATTGGCATGACGTTTACTAATGCCTAATGTTGTCTGGAGATGGCTGTTCCATTTTGACTTATTAAATTCAGTTTTCGACAAGAAAAAGTTGACTGTCTCACATACAGCAGAGCGAAAGATGGGAGCATAAGCAATCAAAAACACCGATAGATGAGTTTTGCCGATGGCGTTCAACTCATCTATCGGTGTTGGGAGTGCTTTGCAGTACGTGAGAGTGGTCATAAAGTGCAATATTCTTTGGAACCTGACTTTATCTTTATATATTAACTCAGTTCGGACTGATTTAATGGCAGCCCTCAGTTTCCCAACGTCGTTAGGGTGTATAGACAGAAGGGACGGAGTTTTGTCTGGTTTGCTGTATAGCAACTGCCAGGGCGGTTAAGTCATTGATCAGAGTCGAAATACACTGACAAAGTGACCAAAAATGCACTAAGCGCCTTGGCGACTGCTATACTAATCTATCTCTCCACGGCTTTACACAGAATTTGCCAGTCTAAGTCTAGGTAAATCTATGTATTTTAGCAACTGCTATCAACCCGATCGGGGAGCGTGAGTAGTTCGCGGTGTACCCGAATACATCTTGACAGGAGCGAGAAAGGTTGTACAATTCCCTTGTTCCAAGCGTTAAACTAGGATTTGTCTGTAATTTAACTTCCTGAGTTCTGAAGAAAACAGGGGGTTGACGGAGAAACGGGGAACAGATGGTTTAATGGTTTAGTAGATCCAAGAGCAAGAGATCGAGTCTGTCCTGACGAAGGATTCAGCGTCTGTATAAATTGATAACACCTTAAAAGCGGAGCTGGTTCGTGTCGGTTAAGTCGATCTCTAGGATTATTTATCATGATTTAGTTAGTACTAGTAAATATTACACGGGTAAAGCGAAGCCCGATCTGCAAAATATGTCTGAAACATTCGACTCTAAATGGGTTTCGCCCCTAAAACATGCTCCGAAGGTAGCGATTTATACATTAGCCACAATCGCAGCCCAGGGTTTGCCTCATCCGGCATTGTCTCAGTCGAGTCTGGGTATAGACTACGCTCCTCCAAGTGTGGCATTAGAAGAAGCTCATCATGATGATGGGATGAGTATTCAATCCTCTGAGCAAGGGGTAGGGCAAGAGGAGCAGAGTCAGAGAAGAAGTACAGGCGTTAAAAATTCGATCGCAGTCAGTGTAGAGCCAGAGTCCACCATATCACCAGAATTTCTACTCGGACAGGAATTTGGCAGAGTGGCGATAGAAGGAATTGAAATTACAGAAAAGGAGACTGCTAACTCGATTTTGCCAATGGTAGAGCCTAGTGTCGCCAATGCCAATGTCGAGGAGCCAAAGACAGGGGCAAAAGAGTTGACACAGGAGTATAGAGCCGATAGGGTGACTCCCAATAATAGCGGTGAGGGGAATTTACAGCCCGCAACGGAGGGGAACAACTCCGATATGCCTCAGCAGTCTTGTCAGGCAATTTTGGCACAAGCGCCATCGACAGGGAAATCTTGTGTAGATATTGATACTTTGCAGCAAAGACTCCGGCAGGTAGAAGAGCTAAAGGTTGAGAATGAATTTCGAGCTTCTCCATCACTCAGTATTGCGATCCCTACCGGGTTTGGTGCAGATCAGAATACTCTGTTTGTTAGCGGCACCTATCAAGAACAAACTAGATATACTGACGATGATGATGGCGCAGTCGGAATTGGTATCGGTTTAGGGGATGCGCAAAAATCGGTTGGTGTGGAATTCTCCTATACACTCGCCAGTTTTGGCACCAGTCGAGATTTTGGTAGTGGAGGCTTTAATGTTAAACTCCATCGCCAATTTGCCCAAGGTTGGGCGGTGGCAGCGGGGTGGAATGGAATTTTAAACCTGGGGGATGGAAATGACTTCGAGCATTCTATCTACGGCACTGTCAGCAAAATTTTCCGCACCCAAACTGACATTACTCGACCATTTAGTCGGATTGCGTTTACTGCTGGTGTTGGCAGCGGACAGTTCCGTACTGAAGATGCGGTTGATGATGATGATTATAATGTCAACGTGTTTGGTAATGTTGCGGTTCGGATTGCTCAACCCGTTAGTTTGATTGCCGAGTGGAGCGGGCAAGATTTGGGAGTGGGGCTTTCAATCGCACCATTTAAAAATATCCCTTTTGTAATTACCCCAGCATTGCGGGATATTACGGGGGCTGGAGATGAGGCTAGATTTGTTTTGGGTACGGGTTTTGCGATTAAGTTTTAATCGAGGTTAGAGAAGTGGGAGTGACAGTAATGAATAACAGAAAATGGCTGAATTGGGCAATTGGTTTATCTATAGTGGGTAGTGGCGCGATCGCAAATCCTGGAAATGCGCTTCCGCCCAACCAATCAGATATTACAGGAACCAATGTCTGGAATAATACCTCCCCTATTTTTGAGGAGGGGGGTGAAATCGATCCGGAAATTCTGGCTAAGGCTAGAAGTCTGGATCGAGGATTGAAAGAGGCGGCTTCACGTTGCCCTGAAGCTTTTGGCCAAACGGGGCCACGTCGGTTTGCTAGGGAACCAGGAAACGCCAACCCAAATTGTATGGAGTTGAAGCGGTTGGTGGAGGAAAGCCGGGTGTTTTTGGAAGAGGTGAAGCGCGATGGGGTGGAAACAGCTAGTGGGAGTCGCAATCGGCTTTGGTAGGATGACTGGAAATTAAAAACCTAACCCCCCAGCCCCCAATGGAAGGGCAGGGCTGTTTCATTTTCGGTTAAACAATTGAGGACAAGGGGGACAAG
>NZ_JAMZMM010000309.1 GCF_024178385.1 Limnofasciculus baicalensis BBK-W-15
TGCTTAATTCTGAGGATCAATTAAGTGTACCTCATTACTGCGAAAACCGCTGTATATCGCCACGCAACAAATAGGGCGAAGCATTTGGGGGATATGATTTGGCTTTTACCCCAAATGCTGGTAACGCCAAGCAACGCTTACGCCTCTACCAGAAGATTAAGTGTATGTGGGTTATCTGTGAGGCAGGGCGAAGCATTCGGATTGAAATATTATTCATTTCTCCGATAGGTTATCCCCCGTTCCCCGAAGGGGTTCCCGAAGGGTATGCTTCGCCCCTACCAGAATATCTCAGTTCCTGAAACCATTGATTTTACGACTTTCTTCCCGAGCCAATAGCAAGAAAGCCCCTAGTCCCTAGCTATAACTTGGCTTCCCTGAGAATGCCTTAACCAACGAAAGCGACTGCTATATTTGTTACTGCGATAGATTATCCTAGCGACTCGCCCTACACTCCCCACTCACCATTCCCATTCGGACTTCGGCGAGCTCAGTCGAAGTCTCACGCCGAAGTCTCACGCCGAAGTCTCACGGCGGAAGCCCATTCCCGACTCCCTATTCCCTATTCCCTTCTTTCCTCCGATAATGGAAATCTGTTTAATTTCATACAGATAAAAGCCATGAGCGAAAAGCAACTCACCAATCCAACTCCCTCCTCAATAGATAATTCTCTCCACATAAATAGAATACGGGTGGGTGTTTTGGGTTTTGGGGGATTGGGTGAAGCAGCAGCGAGACTCCTAACTCCCAAACAAGAAATGATCTGGGTGGCAGCGGCGGACAAAAAAGGCTATGCTTATGACCCAAATGGCTTAAATTGCGATCGCGCCATCACCACCTATAAGTCTCAAGGTTCCCTAGGATACCTAGAACCCACAGGTACTTTAAGTAACCAAGCTATTTCAGATTTAATCGAAAAAGCGAAAACATCTGTAGATGGCTATTTTCTAGCTTTACCGAATTTACCCAATACCTTCATGGCATCAGTGGCGCGGCAGTTTATCGCCTCCGGTTGGCGTGGGGTATTGGTGGATGCCCTGAAACGCACTAGTGCCGTTGAGCAATTACTTACTCTAAAAGACGAATTGCAAGGAGCCGGAATTACCTACATGACAGGATGTGGCGCAACACCCGGACTTTTGACAGCCGCAGCCGCACTCGCCGCCCAAAGTTACGCCGAGATTCATACTGTCAAAATTACCTTTGGCGTGGGGATTGCTAATTGGGAAGCTTATCGAGCCACAATTCGCGAAGATATTGCCCATCTTCCTGGTTACGATGTGGAAAAGGCAACTCAAATGAGTGATGCGGAGGTGGAAGCACTGTTAAATCGCACCAACGGCATCCTCGCTCTGGAAAATATGGAACATGCCGATGATGTGATGTTAGAGTTAGCCGGAATTTGCGATCGCGATCGCGTTACAGTTGGTGGAGTGGTTGATACTCGCAATCCTCAGAAGCCATTGAGTACTAATGTGCAAATTACGGGGCGTACTTTTGAAGGGAAGATTTCGACTCATACCTTTACATTAGGGGATGAAACTAGTATGGCGGCTAATGTTTGTGGTCCGGCTTTTGGTTATCTGAAAGCTGGTGTTTCTTTACATCGTCGGGGTATTTATGGTTTATTTACTGCTGCGGAAGTTATGCCGCAGTTTGTGAGGTAGAATTGACCTCTCCCCCCAACCCCCTCTCCTGCGTTAGCGTTAGCGGCACGTAAAAGCGTAGCGGGGCGAAGCCCAGTGCGGAGAGGGGGCAATAAGATACAGCGGATTGCAGGTTTATGGAGTGTACTTCACTTATCTGAAAACCTCTATATTGATAGTATCGTCTGGTAACTGGATCTAGATATTGAGCTTTTTAGCACTTAGCTGTCTTACTGGATATAAAAAAATAGATGAAGGATTCTTTGAAAGTTGTTCAAACTCTTGAATGATCTCTTTCACCAGGATATCAGTCACTTTTTCAGTAGAGAGGAGGGTGGCAGATGCGCTGAGGAATGTCGCTTTCATATAATCAAGAAAGTTCTGTCTTTTTTCAAAATCGTTCATTCGTCCATCTAACATAGGAGAAACATCAAGTAATTGGATGTCGATAAATCCTGCTTCAGAAAATAGACAACCTAGCTTTATGCCAATGTTAGTATCCCCACCGAAAACTTCTTGCTGTTGATTAAATGCTTTCCAATAAGCCTCGATTCCTTGGCATTTAGGAAATACAAATAAACCATGATTGAATACTTCCGTACAATAAATCAAACCCCCAGGAGATAAAACACGAAATGCTTCCTGCACCGCCATGGAGGGATTCTCAAGATGCTCCAACACAAAGAATATACAAACTGCGTCAAAGCTACCGTCATCAAATGGCAAATTGTAAGCACTACCTTGTTGGAGTATGACTCTACTACTGTCAATTAGAGGTTTGAGGAAAATCTCAGCACGGTGAAGCTGAGACTGGGAATTGTCTAATCCAGTAACTTTGAGATGTGGATGATGTTGGAGTAGTATTGATATCTGCGCACCAACCCCGCAACCTATCTCCAAGACTCTATTTAAACCTGAAAAATCTAGAGTGTGATGGATGTAAGATTCAGTAAATTTGCCCTGTTGAATCAGCCGCTCTTGCTCAACCTGACTGAATGTATGAATGTAGTTAGATTGTTCAACTAATGTCACGATTTATCTTCCTTATTACTTACTTGTTTAACAACGATGAATTAAGCCCAATTATGTACAGTGACTTAAAATAATTTCTTGTACTTGAAGGTTGTACTGAGATTGAAACTTATAGCCTGACGGGGCGATAACTATGGCTAGAAGGTAGCTTTAACAAGGGTTTCAGCGATTTCTATTGTTACAGCAGGGGCGCGGAAAGTAAACTGTACAGCGGTTCCCTCTCTTATGAGGTACAGCAGCATAAATTAACAAACCAATTGCTTAATTCTGAGGATCAATTAAGTGTACCTCATTACTGCGAAAACCGCTGTATATCGCCACGCAACAAATAGGGCGAAGCATTTGGGGGATATGATTTGGCTTTTACCCCAAATGCTGGTAACGCCAAGCAACGCTTACGCCTCTACCAGAAGATTAAGTGTATGTGGGTTATCTGTGAGGCAGGGCGAAGCATTCGGATTGAAATATTATTCATTTCTCCGATAGGTTATCCCCCGTTCCCCGAAGGGGTTCCCGAAGGGTATGCTTCGCCCCTACCAGAATATCTCAGTTCCTGAAACCATTGATTTTACGACTTTCTTCCCGAGCCAATAGCAAGAAAGCCCCTAGTCCCTAGCTATAACTTGGCTTCCCTGAGAATGCCTTAACCAACGAAAGCGACTGCTATATTTGTTACTGCGATAGATTATCCTAGCGACTCGCCCTACACTCCCCACTCACCATTCCCATTCGGACTTCGGCGAGCTCAGTCGAAGTCTCACGCCGAAGTCTCACGCCGAAGTCTCACGGCGGAAGCCCATTCCCGACTCCCTATTCCCTATTCCCTTCTTTCCTCCGATAATGGAAATCTGTTTAATTTCATACAGATAAAAGCCATGAGCGAAAAGCAACTCACCAATCCAACTCCCTCCTCAATAGATAATTCTCTCCACATAAATAGAATACGGGTGGGTGTTTTGGGTTTTGGGGGATTGGGTGAAGCAGCAGCGAGACTCCTAACTCCCAAACAAGAAATGATCTGGGTGGCAGCGGCGGACAAAAAAGGCTATGCTTATGACCCAAATGGCTTAAATTGCGATCGCGCCATCACCACCTATAAGTCTCAAGGTTCCCTAGGATACCTAGAACCCACAGGTACTTTAAGTAACCAAGCTATTTCAGATTTAATCGAAAAAGCGAAAACATCTGTAGATGGCTATTTTCTAGCTTTACCGAATTTACCCAATACCTTCATGGCATCAGTGGCGCGGCAGTTTATCGCCTCCGGTTGGCGTGGGGTATTGGTGGATGCCCTGAAACGCACTAGTGCCGTTGAGCAATTACTTACTCTAAAAGACGAATTGCAAGGAGCCGGAATTACCTACATGACAGGATGTGGCGCAACACCCGGACTTTTGACAGCCGCAGCCGCACTCGCCGCCCAAAGTTACGCCGAGATTCATACTGTCAAAATTACCTTTGGCGTGGGGATTGCTAATTGGGAAGCTTATCGAGCCACAATTCGCGAAGATATTGCCCATCTTCCTGGTTACGATGTGGAAAAGGCAACTCAAATGAGTGATGCGGAGGTGGAAGCACTGTTAAATCGCACCAACGGCATCCTCGCTCTGGAAAATATGGAACATGCCGATGATGTGATGTTAGAGTTAGCCGGAATTTGCGATCGCGATCGCGTTACAGTTGGTGGAGTGGTTGATACTCGCAATCCTCAGAAGCCATTGAGTACTAATGTGCAAATTACGGGGCGTACTTTTGAAGGGAAGATTTCGACTCATACCTTTACATTAGGGGATGAAACTAGTATGGCGGCTAATGTTTGTGGTCCGGCTTTTGGTTATCTGAAAGCTGGTGTTTCTTTACATCGTCGGGGTATTTATGGTTTATTTACTGCTGCGGAAGTTATGCCGCAGTTTGTGAGGTAGAATTGACCTCTCCCCCCAACCCCCTCTCCTGCGTTAGCGAAGCGGCACGAAGTGCGGAGAGGGGGCATGAACATATATTTTTTGTTTGTATCGCTCAAGTGTTCCAGAGATTTGCAGGAGATCAAAGAGTGAGTGAAGTAGATAAAAGTTATGAGTTAAAAGTGCTGAAGATGGTAGCCAATAAATACCTAGATGAAACTATATCCGCTACGGAGAGAAGTCTTAGATCCCTTGAGGCTAATCCCGATCAAGTTGTGTGGGAGTTAGCCACGAGAATTTATAGCCAGAGTGGATATAAAGTTGAATTAGGCATACTAAGAGATGTAGTTAATTCGCGAATTGAATTTGTGAAATATCAGCTAGCTTCTGAAAAGGAGCGTATGGCTGAGGAAGCTCGGCGTGTTGCTGAGGAAGCTCGGCGTGTTACTGAACTAAAAGCTGCTGAAGCAGCCTCTTTGCGTGACGAAATGCGTGACGAAATAATTAGCATAATGGGAGAAATTGGAGTAGATGAGAGGCAAGCTAATATCTTTGTTAAACTTCGGAAAATAATCAGCGAGCAGTTAGATGTGAATGAGAGTGAAGTGACTTTGGATAGTAATATCTCAACTGATTTGAACGCCGATGGGCTTGAAGCTGTTGAGCTAGCGATGGCGCTAGAAGAAGAATTCGAGATTGAAATACCAGAAGACGTATTGGGGACGGAATATCGAGGGAATCCATTTTGTTCTTCCATTTCTTCCTCTAATAATTCAGTTGCAGTATCTCGCACCGTCAGGGAACTCTTTATCTTTATTCAGGATAAAGTTTCACCTTAAACGGCATTCTTAAAATCCGCTGGATAACTGTATAACTTAAATCAAGTTAACCCGCCAACTGACTCAAATACTTGAGAATCATTAAAACGCTATATAGCTCATTGCCTCGGTTGTCGATTACAAACTCATCTGATAAGGCATATTTGAGAATTTCTTCTCTAATTAGCTTAACAAACCTAAAATTAACTCCGTTAGTAATCATGCCAAAAGTGGGAGTTTCTGAGTTAGGCTCTCCTAACATATAGGTGAGACTTTGAGCTAATCCTTCTTCTAAGGAAAAAGAAGTTTGCTTGGCTTCGATAACCGTTACCCAAAGATTTTGTTTCAAAATCAGAATATCAATTCTGCCCTCAATTATAATTCCCTCATCTTCAGCCCGAATATCAATAGATTTTTCAGCTTTAATATGAAACGGAGACAAATATAGCCCAGCAATAAATAAAATAGGACTGATAATGGTTAATTTGACGACATTCTCTAACAAGGGCTGATATTCAACTAAATTAAAATATCCTTCCTGTACCCGATCCAATTCCTGTTTTTCAATTTCAGTTAATTCCGGGAAATCGACTTGCCATTCCCAAAAGAATTGGTGATCTCGAATGCGCTGAATACCAAAGTTGTCAATCAGGTAACGTAAGTCTATATTTTGAGCCTTAACAGTTTGAATCATAATAAATAATAGATATAAAATTTACTCTTACAGGTCAATTGTATCGCACAATGCCTTAAACGGCATTGTTAAAATACCCAAAATCTGACTCACCTGAGTGATAAAATAATCTCGCTTATCAATCCAAATAGTCTTCTCATTCAACTTAATAAACTTCCAATCCGTACCTGTAGTCACCCCCCCATAAATACTTTCAATTTCCTCTCCATTCCGTTGATTAAATAATTGGGCTGCAACCATTTCCGCGATACACTGCCCTAAGCCAGATTTAATACTTTCATTTTTAGCTTCTACCAAGGCTACAACTGGACTTCTAATTTCATAAGATTCTTTTGAGGCAGTAAGAATATAATCGCAATATCCGCTCAAACCTGCTTGCACATCCACATTGAATTCCGATCCTGAGAAAAACCCAATTTGGAAATTAAGGATTCGCCTAACTTCTAATAAAACTGGAGCAATAATTAACTCTGAACGAGCCTTTTCTGTATTGATTGCAGTTGCTAAAAATACATTCTCATTTAATGTAGTCTGAAGATAAGAGCTTGGTAATATTTCTGGTATGTCAGGAAATAAATCCATAGATTCTTCTATGGTTAATCCAAATGCTTCTCTAACTTTAGTTAAGGTGGTAAAATCACTATAAGCCATAATTGGGGAATGGGGAGTAGGGAGTAGGGAGTGGGGAGTAGGGAGTAGGGAGTAGGGAGTAGGGAAAGATTGTGTAAAATAACTAATAACTAACAACCAACAACCAACAACCAACAACTAACAACCAACAACCAACAACCAACAACCAACAACATCTAAGTAGTTGGACTTTCCGGAGACAAAATTTCTGAAATTACCCCATCCTCTAATAACTCTGGAGTGTGAATCACAAAAGGTAAACAAGCACCCACCAAACCCCGCTGAATCCGTTGTGGTGTTTCTGGAAATATCACAAACAGAGGATAAATTTTTTCCACTCCCTCACTAAGAATATGTTCGTAGCGGGAAGGCATTAACCATTCATAATCTTTGTCCAATAATACTTGTGTCTGTCGCCAGCGACTGAGCAACTCAGAAAAGTCTTCATTAGGGCGATGAATAAAAACGATAATTTCAGCCCCCATCTTAATTTTCCATTCCGGATCGCACATTAAAATAGCTAGATCGCAGGGTAGACAAACTGCGCCTGTGGGTGGTTTTGAGTTGCGAATTCGTACAACTGGCAAGGGAATTGCGATCGCACTCTCCGAAGCCCTACGCATACTGGGAAGCAGCTCAAGGTAAGGGCGATACTTCTTCAGGAGTGCGATCGCAGAATTACGGTTACTATACTCCGCCAAACTTATTTCATAATCCAATTGTTTAACAGGCATTTTTTCAGTTTTATTTCAGTAAGTAATATTGCTAATTGCTAATTCCTGAAGTAGGAGTTGACAC
>NZ_JAMZMM010000735.1 GCF_024178385.1 Limnofasciculus baicalensis BBK-W-15
TCTGTTGCCAGCGCTCGGACAGGCTCGCGCGACCGCACGCGCGACGGCCTGCGGCAGCAACCTGCACCAGATCGCGATCGGCCTCACGGGCTATCTCGATTCGCAGAAGAACTGTTTGCCACAGGCGCTGGGGCCTTTGCCCGGCGGCGGTTCGGCCGTGATCGGGGCGTTGTTCGCAGGCAAGCGCGGCATCCTGCCGTTCTATGGCCTCGACACGATTGGCGTGCTGGGCAGGCCTTTGAATCCGTATGTGGTTGACATCGAGTTGCCGTCCGGCGCGGACGATTCCACGACGGAGTTGCCGGTGTTCAAGAGCCCGGTCGACAAGGGCGCGACCTCGACCGGCGTGCCGATCCCCGGGTTCGACTCGACGTCGTCGATGTACACGTTCGTTGGTTCGAGTTATGTCCTCAACGATCATGGCGTGGACGGCGAGAAGACGGCGACACTCGTGCCGCGAGGCCCGGATGGCGGCGGCGGGCCATTGCCACAGATCGCAAATCCCTCGCGCACGTGGGTCGTGGGAACGCAGACGATCTACAACTATCAAGAGGGCGGCGATCGCGGGATGCACTGGTTCAATGACAAGCGCCAGGGATCGACGGAAGCAAACCTCTTGTTCATGGACATGCACGTGAAGATTCGCGTGCTGGTGCCGCAGGGTGTAGAGAATACGACGGAGCGATACACGTTCCTTACGTGATTCGCGAACACACGCGCACTGCGTCGGATTCAGTTCGCTGAGATCGTTCTGGGGAGAGAGTGCCATGGCAGATGAAGGTGCAGCGAACTGACGACTGAATCAAGGCCCTCGCTCGCCCGGGCAGCGTTCCAATCCGTTCAAGTCCCGCATGCTCGCGCTCGCGGTCTTTGTGATGGTGCTGGGCGGCGGCGTGTGGGCGTATGCGGCGGCGACCAGGCCCGAGCCGAAAGTTGTCGAGCACAAGGCGCCGGTCACAGGAATGGCGGGGCTGACGGGACAAGCGGAAGGGCCGACGACCAAGACGGTTGTGGAACCGGAGCCGCGGCTCGTGGACAATGCTGGCCCCGCGGCGTTTCGTTTGGGACTCTCTTTCGCGATCGGCTACTTCCTCGCGTGGGGTATTCGCGCGTTCGCGAAGATGACGCTGCTCGTGTTCGGCATGCTGGGCGTTGCTCTCATCTTGTTGACG
>NZ_JAMZMM010000310.1:0-4075 GCF_024178385.1 Limnofasciculus baicalensis BBK-W-15
CGCGGGGTTAAGTGTGAATAGGGTGAGGATGGTTAGGCTAGGAGAAACTAGGGCTTTGGAATTCAAGTTTTTAACGCCAATATTTTTCTGTAGATGTGTTATGGTATCCTGTTTTGACAAAGATATTTGTTTGTCATCATAGTTTTCACCCCCCCAACGCCCCTTGTTAAAGGGGGGAGTCAGAATATAACTAGGGTTTTTGGTAAATTGAGATGCTCCTTGATGTGGTGGGGCTTTTGGGAAAATTAGGGGGGAAAAAGTTTTAGTTTTTTTTAGTTGCACAATGTTCACTCCTCGGCGATGCTGTTACTGGTTATTGGTTAGGGGTTAGGGGTTAGAAAAAGAATAAAACTAATAAATAAACACGGTATCAACTAGAATTCACTTTTTACCTCTTACCTCCTCTACCAATTTCATAAATACTTACTACAATTTTTTTTCTTGTTCCCCCCCTTACCAAGCAGGGCTAGGGGGGTAAAAATATAGCGCTATTTAATGAAGTTGGTATTACCTCTTACCTCCAACTAACGACTAACGGTATTTGTATCTGTATTTGTGGTAGTAGGAATTGTTTCTCCTACTGCTTTAACTTCAGCTTCCCGCTGCTGAGGTGGTGTTACTCGTTGTCGCCCAAAACCATTCCAAAGTTCATTTACTTTGAGGGTTAGATTGAGATACCAGCCTCCATTGGAGCGATAACCAGTGAAGTCTTCATCGTCTACGCTACCGAAGCTATAGCCTAAACCTAAGCGTAAATCTGGTGTGATATATAATCCACTTTCTACGGCAAAACCTGTTTCATGGAAGTCTGCTGATGGTTGCCCTATCCAGCGCCCTTCTAATGCTAAATCCATCCGGTATCCTAACCGATATCTTGCTCGTAGTTGTGTCAAATAAACCATGCTGGTGTTACTGAAGTTTTGAGCTAAGTCAGTAGTGCTTTGGCGCATGGCATATTTTCCGTAAAATTCCCATCGCCAATCTGGGGCATAAATGGCTTCAAATGATAATACATGATCGTTGGAACCTGTACCGCTACCAAAGAGTAGTGTTTGGGGAATTGCGGAGGGATTTTTGCGATATTCGTACCGCAATAGGGCATTAAAGCTATCGTTAAATGGATCTCGATATGCTAACCCTACTTTTAAGTTTTGAGTATCCTCTAATCCTTCTAATAATTGATTAGCGGAGCTGGCTTGTTGAAAACGGACTAAAGCTGTTAAAGCTGGTGTTATTTTACCTGCTGCCCCAGCAGTAATTACGGTATTATTGCCATTGCCGCCTGTGTGTCTTTCAAATCTTGCTGATGCTTGGAAATTCTGACTGGGGCTATATTCTATCCCAACATTATAAGATTCTCCATCTGCTAATGCTAAAGATGAGGCACTTTGCCCGACAGCGTAAGGTTGCAAAAATCTCGGTCCCGCTGCGGTTTCGCCTAGTATATTATGGAGAATTCTTTCATATCCTAGGTCAACCCTTAATCCCTTGGCAATCTGCCAGTGGTGATTTAATCCTACTGCACCTTGACCTATCATTCCTCCATTTGCGCCAACGATTGAGTAACGACTGGTGAGGGAGGTATTTTCGCCAATCCTCCTTTCCATAATCGTATCCAAACTAGTAATCGCATTCTCACCTAATAATCCCCCATCAAAGAATTGGTGAGCTAGTCTTAGTGTCATTCCTGGTGCAACCGCCCAATCTAAACCAAGGGTAGTACGATTGGGATTAAGAGCATCGCTATTATCCAAACCTAATTCATTCTGGGCGCGGAACATTAAAGATTGAGTGATGGGGACATTTAATCTCGATACAAATTGTCCATTACTCCCTTCAAAGGTATCTCCAATCCGATCTTGACGGGCACGGTTTACATATTCTAAGCTTAGGCTACCTGCGCCAATTTTCTGGAAAATTCCGCCCCTAATTGTGGTTAAACTATTATCAACTCGACTCCCTGGTTTTGCTTCTACTCCAGTATTAAAGATATTATTCGGACTGAATAAGTCGAATAACTCAGACTGATTTAGGAGTTGTGGGGCTGTACCGAAGTTAATTTCGCGATCGAAACCAGCTTGGAAACTAGTATTTTCCCCTAATTTTGTTATTAAATTTGCACCATAACGAGTTTGTCCCGGGGTGAAACTAGTGGTAGCATTATTAGCAAATCCTTCATCTACGGAGCGATAGTAAGCACGACCGTTTATACTGGAACCAATATTGCCATTTAGTTCAAAGCGATAAGCTTCGCCAGTTACTAAACCTGCGAAGGCAGATTCGTTGGTGGAGTGGGCATATTCGCCAACAATTCGCCCATTTTTCCCCAAGGGAACTAGAAAATCGGCACCATATAGTTCAAAATTTTGATTTCCCTGATCTTCTCGCCAATAACTGCTAGCTAGCCAACTTTCGCGATCGAATTTCTGAGATAGGTTATATTGTAACCGCCCTGCATAAATATTGGTGTCGCCTGTATCATTCCCTTCATATTGATAGGTGACAACAATTTTTCGCACCAGGGTATTGCCAAATAGGTCAAATTCTGTTTGGCGAATTGGTTTGCGGAATAGGATAGTACCTCGATCGTAGTCGATTTCATAATCTGGGCCACGACTCAGGGCTTTCCTTTCAATTACTGTGCCAGGGCGATTGATTTCTTCTGTTTCTAGATAAACGTTTTCACTGCCAGCAAAGACAATGCGCCGCGATAGGAAGTAATATCCACTTGTACCATCTGGCGCGATCGCATCTCGCTGAAATCCCTGGACATCGGGGCTATAAAGTGCGGTAACCTGTAGATTCCCCAGGTTATAATTACCTTTAAATCCGTGTAAAGCTCTGGAAGTGGCTGTAAATTCCTGAGATCCTCGTGCTAATTCTGTGGTATTATAATCCCCCCACATAATATAGTCTGGCTCTGCACCTTCCACTCGGGAAGTTCGCTCTAACCGGATATAGACGCTATCTTTAGAAGGAGTCAGGTAATCAACTGTGGAACTATCCCCATAAGTATAATATTGTTGATCGCAAAATTGAGGCGACTGAAATAACTGAGTCTCACCATTACAGTTTTCATTAAGTGGGCGAGAGCTATTATATGCACCTGTAAATAACCATTCTCCTACTCTACCCTGAGCAAAGGCTGAACCTCGCAAATCAACTGCGGTGCCATCTTCATTATCAGGGAGAAGAAAGTCTCGCCGACTGCCCCAAAAATTAGTCCCCCGCGCCCCAATCCGAAAATCGATTACTCCGGTGGCGATGGAAGGGCGGAGGTAGGTGACAAATTCAATTTGGGTAAAGGCTTCAAGACTTTCCTGTAATGGGGATTTAGGATTTGGATTGTTGGGGTTTTCCGATTCTCCTCTCACCTCTAATCTCTCGCCCATCATCTCTACTGCCGCCCGAATCCGGACTTTTTGGGCTTCTAATCCAGATTGGAGTTTAGCGGTAAATTTGCCCTCTCTAGCAATAACTTGAAATCCAAGTCTATCTTCATCTTCATCAGCACCAACAAATTTCCCTGCGGCTGCTGTCAGGGTAACTAGGGCATCTTCTTTAATTAGTTCACCATTTTCATTAGTAATTTCCCCTTCTATGTTAATTGTGGAACGGCCATCAGCAGTTACTCTAGGATCGCCTAGAGGTTTAATTGAGATCTGGTTAGCAGTTTGTTTAACTTTTAATCCTACTATAACAGGTGTCCCATTACCAGCAGAAACGCTAATCCTATTGTCCCCTTTTCCCAGGGGTATATTATACCAAACTTGAGTAATAATACCCTGCTGTTCATCTCGCTGAATTTGGGTTGGTATCCCAGCTTCAATGGATTTATTATTAACCTTCACCTCAACTTGGGAATTAATGTTGTATTGAACTATTAAATTAGTAGTTTTTTCTCCAGTTGTACCCGTTTGGGGACTAAGAATTCGTACCTCATCTGGTGCTAAGTTAATTCCGGCAATTGGGGTGGAATTATTCTTCCCTTCGGAAATGTTAACTGCTGGTAATAGAGGCTCATTGGTAACTGAATTATTATCGCTAATCTTACCCGATTCGGTTACCTGACTTG
>NZ_JAMZMM010000310.1:4175-7513 GCF_024178385.1 Limnofasciculus baicalensis BBK-W-15
TTGGTAATAGAGGTTCATTGGTAACTGAATTATTATCGCTAATCTTACCCGATTCCGTAGCCGATTCCGTCACCACTTCTTGGGAATTAGAAGAATTTCTCAAATAGCTCCCCTGCTCTGTGCCTCCCCTATTCCCTATCTCTCCTACTAATTGCTCTGGCAATTCTTCCGCTTGAGCTACTCCAAAAAACCCAGTTATTGCCAACAATGTTGTCAGGAAACTCAACGTAACGGAAGAAAAGTCGCCTTGGCTGGGCAAAAGGTAACTGCCAATACCTCTCTGCAAAGAAAAAACTAGATTTTCGTTAATTTTCTGAGATATTTGTTTCTTCTCTGTTGTTAGGGCTATTGGCTCAAGCCCATTGTTATTTGTTGTTAGTTTTTTAACCAATAACAAATAACAAAAAACTAATAACAAATCAATATCCGTAAATCCTTTATCCTTATTCCTTATCATCTTTGCTCCTCCCCATAAGCAGGCGTTACGGCAAAATTCATTCGAGCAAGTCCACCAGGTTCAAGTCGGATTAAGCGAGACTGACTGTTCCCTTCAATAAAGTAAAGATTGGGGGCAATACTATATCCCGGCAAACTAGTTAAATCCAATGTAGCTGAACGATTGCCAGCAATAACATTAGCTAAAGAGAATAAACCATTAGCATCAGTAGTAATCCTGTTTCCATCATCCATATAAATTACAGCATTTGGCACTCCAGGCTCTCCTGGTTGCTGTTGCCCGTCAAAGTTTTTATCGACAAATACTCGACCAAGTACAGTACCACAGTCTGTCAAAATTCCCGGCCTAATTTTCACCTGATAACTGGCGATATTACTCCGAGGTTCCTGTGCTACATTTCTCCCATCTCCTCTAATAGCATCTGGGGTTACCACAACTGCATAAACAATGTTGAGGATTTCATTAGGAGCTAACCTACCAAAGGTAAAGGTAACCTGTCGCCCAGATATCGTTGCTGGGGGTAAAGTAACTGGTATTGTACCGCTTGTAGTAGTTAGGGAACCTTGCAATGATTCCGCCAAAAATCTCATCCCCAAGGGGAGGGTATCATTCACCACAATTTTATTTGCGGCAGCATTTCCCTTATTTTTTAATGCTAGGCGATAAATAACGGTGTCACCAGGTTCCGCCGCTGCTCTATCTGCGGTTTTAATTAGCTCTAGTACAGGTTGTCCTGCTACCAACGAAGTTTGATTAGAATTAACCGCGCTGGGTAGATTATCGCCAGAAGCAGAGGCTTGGTTTGTAATTGTCCTATTTGTCTGAGCAATAACTGAGGATTCACCAGTCCAGAAAAATGTAGTTAAGATAGCAGTTAACAGAAACTGATAGTTTCCTAACTGTAGTGTTGAAGATTTCATCAATGAATCGCACCTGATAAGGCATTGTGGTTGTCAGATAGCAAGGGAAGTATTTTATCCGTAAATTCCCCGATGTGAATAGTAAAATAGAGCATCAAAATGGAGTTCTTAGGACAGAGAGTTTACTAAAAGATTGACACCAAATTCTAGAAATGCGGAAAATATAGGATTAAAATACCCGCTCTCTTCCCCAATCGAGGTGAAATCTGGTAAAAAGCAATCCTAACGCATCGCAATCCTGTTGCAATCAGTTTCCCTTAGATTACCCCGTACACAAATAATAAATAGCACCTCACCCTGAAAATTTGTACGGCGTTGTCAGTTTTTATGTTGTCTTGGATACACCTTTACCTGTAGAACCCTTTAAGTAAGCACAATGACTACAGATACTAGAGCCTACTCCGATTTGGTGAAACCTGTCAATACTCTATCCACAAGGAAAACAAGTGTCACCCTAAATTCCCGGTAGATTCCGTGATGCTATGAATGAGACAGCCACTCAAAACCCTAGGTGAGCAGTCGATCGGAAATCGATCGTAAGAAGCCTTCAAGCACAAAAACTAAGTCTCCCCGACTTTTTCTCTCGTTGAGTTATAGCTGCCAAAACGTAATACTAGCGTATTACCCGTAATATGGCAAGAGGTTAATCTAAATTAAACCGTAATTATTCTATCTAGATAGAATAATTAGCAATTCTTAATGAAGAAAAATTAAGGACTTTGGCAGAGGAATGGGGAGTAGGGAGTGGGGAGTGGGGATATATAGCAAAAGTCAAAATTGAAATACTTGCTGTGAATTATTTCTGACATTTTCGGATATCCTAACCGCCCTGGCGACTGGTATACCTTCTTAAATGTGTCACAGGTTATCAATTTTATAAACCTCAGAAACCGGGCTTATTACTGAATTGAATTATCCCTAGCTACAAACGGTTTTGCCCTAACTTCATTGGCACAAGCACCTCCCAATTCAAACTCTGTTATATTGGATAATGTCGTATCGGCAATGTTGGCAATAGCTTCTTCAGTAAAAAAGGCTTGATGACCCGTAATAAGTACATTCGGGAATGTCAGAAGACGCTGAAAAATATCATCTTCAATCACTTCATCAGATAAATCTTCAAAAAATAACTCCGATTCCTGTTCGTAAACATCCAAACCAAGATAACCAATTTTCCTAGTTTTGAGTGCGTCAATTACCGCTTGGGTATCAATAAGCCCCCCACGACTAGTATTAATTAACATCACTCCTGGCTTCATCAGACTTAAAGCTTCCTTATCGATCAAGTGCTGGGTTTGGGGAGTGAGGGGGCAATGGAGGGAGATAATATCAGATGAAGTGAATAATTCCGGCAAGTCCACATATTTTATCCCCAATCCTTCCGACTCCGGAGTGGGATATAAATCGTAAGCTAATAAATTACAGCCAAATCCTTTCAATATTTGTGCTACAATCAAACCAATCTTACCTGTACCAATAATTCCTACCGTTCGATTATGGAGATCAAATCCCATCAATCCATCCAGGGAAAAATTACCTTCTCTCACCCGGTTATAAGCACGATGGATTTTACGATTTAGAGTTAAAATTAAGCCAATGGTATGTTCGGCAACTGCGTAGGGCGAATAAGCGGGCACTCGCACAACCGTCATCCCCAACTCTGCTGCCCCATTCAAATCGATGTGGTTGAAACCCGCAGAACGTGTAGCAATTAATTTGGTTCCCCCTGATGCTAAAATTTGTAAGGTTTGCTTGTCAAGCAAATCGTTGATAAATACGCAGGCACAGGGAAATCCCATCCCCAAGGCTGTTGTGTCATAAGTCAGTCGGGGTTCAAAAAACAGCAATTCGTGATTGTATTTGGTATTGGCAGCTTCTAGAAATTTGCGATCGTAGGATTTGGTGCTGAAGATGGCTGTTTTCATGTTTAGGGAGTGGGGAGTAGGGAGTGGGGAGTGGGG
>NZ_JAMZMM010000736.1 GCF_024178385.1 Limnofasciculus baicalensis BBK-W-15
CCCAACTAGCTGGCAGTAAATTAACCGTATCCCGGAGAATTAAGAAAATGCCTAACCCCAGCAATAGGAATAATCCGGTTTGCATGATATTCTGCTGAATTACCGTAGGCAATGGCTTCCCGCTAATGCCCTCAATTAACAAAAATGCCAACTGACCTCCATCTAATGCTGGTAGAGGTAAGATATTAATAATAGCCAGGTTAATGCTAATCAGAGCAGCAAACTGGAACAAACTGAAAGGATCTGAACTAGCAATTTTAGATCCTATATCAATAATTGCTATTGGACCTGAAACTTGATTGGCGGTTTCCTGAAAGTTACTAATGAGCTTACCGAAACCCTGAACAATCAAAACTGTAATCCGCTGATATTCTTGAGCAGCGCTATTTAACGTTGCCATAAGATTGCCAGCAGGCTTACGAATTATCTCACCATTAAGTTGGAGTGCAACCCCAATAATTCCCTTGCCATCTGGTGCCAATCCTGGGGTTAAATTGATATCGAGGATTGTTTCCTCTCGCTGAACTTTCAGGCTGAGGGATTTGTTAGGCGAGTTTTGAATTTTTTGCTGTAGATAAATAAGCCCATCTTGACCTAATGGCAAATCTTGACTGTTAACGGAAAGAATGACATCATCTGCTTTAATTCCTGCATTTTCGGCAACCAAACTACTTTGTGGGGCTACCGAAGAAATTAGAACACCCGGTTTTTCAACAAAGTCTGGAATACCTACTATTCCAGACTGAACTACCAACAAAAAGTAAGCAAAGATTAAATTAGCAATCACACCTGCACTGATGACAATTGCTCGATCTAAAATAGGTCGATTGCTCAGTAAATTCGGGTCATCCAGAGGAATATCGCTATCGGGATCCTCATCGGGAAAGCCAACGAAACCTCCTAGAGGCAAGGCACGCACCGCGTACTCCGTTTGGGAACCCTGATACTTCCAGAGAATCGGACCAAAGCCGACAGAAAAGCGATTAGCGTAGATACCTTGGAGACGAGCCGCCATAAAGTGACCCAGCTCATGGACTACAATCAAAACTGCCAAGACTGCGATCGCCGCCAATACCGCCAAAAATGTCATACAAATAATTACTTTAAGGATAAATAAGCCCATCTTGACCTAATGGCAAATCTTGACTGTTAACGGAAAGAAT
>NZ_JAMZMM010000311.1 GCF_024178385.1 Limnofasciculus baicalensis BBK-W-15
TGCGGTCGATGATGTTCTACGCCTTGCGTCCTAACCGCCTTGGCGGTTGCTATAAGACAGCAAATGCACCAAGGGCTTTAATCGCTGCATCAGCAAATTTAATCGCTCCTTGCACCGCCCCGTTGGCAATATCTACTGCTGCCATCATGCCTTTTTCTAATAATCCCAGTGCGGCATTTAAGCCTTTCCCTAATAGATTTAGTGCTGTTTGTACGCCTTTTTTCAGAGTCTTGGCTAGGGTATTTACCGCTGTTTCTGCTACTTTGACTGCGGTTTTGATCGCATTGCGGAAGCGATCGCGTAATCCAGGAAATGCGGCTAGAAGCTTGTCCCCAATGGCAATCAGGGCATTCCCGACTGTTTTAATAATCCCGACTATTGCTTTTCTTCCTAATTCTATCGCGGCAGTTGCTAATTTTTGCGCTCCTTCAATGGCTGCTTTTACTACTGCCCGTGCTACTTCAAATGCTTTTTGAATTCCTTGTTTAATTCCCTCACAGAAGGCTTTAGCTTTATCGGCTAGCCAACCTAATATTCCACCAGATTCTTGTTCGCCTTTTTGACGTTCTTTTTCTGCGGCTGCTTCTCCTTCTTTACGTGCAATATCAGCATCTTTTTCTCCTTTTTCAATATGTTCGGCTGCCTGTTTTTCTGCCTGATTTTGTTCTTTAATTACATCCTGGCTTCCCTTATTAACTACTTCATTTGCTTCGCTGCGGGATTTGGTAACTAATTCATCTTGTTGTTTTTGCCAATCTCCACGAAGTTTAGTAACTTCTCCCTGTGCTTTGGCTTTTTCTTGAGCTTGCTGGGCGGCGTTTTCGGTTTGGAGGTTAGCGATTTCTTGGTTAGATTTCGCTTTTTCTGCTGCTACTTGGGTACTGTGGGATTGCCGCTGGGTGGCTATCTGCGATTGCGCTTGGGCAACAGCGGCTTGAATTTCTGCTCCTTTCTGTTGTTGGGCGATAATAGAAACTGCCTCATCTCCGACTACACCTGCACCAACGCCAGGAGCAACATTTCCCTCACTACCACCACCTCCACTTATCCCTTCAGCGCGTAGAGTTTCTGGTGATATTTGGGGATAAATTTCGTTTTCGCCCATGGGTTGGGCGATATCTTCCTGCCCCTGATTCTGGGCTTGGGCAAGACTTTTTTCTAGTTTTTCTCGTTGTTGTTGTGCCTGTTTGGGATCTGCATCTCCTGCTAATTCCAGAGGTGGCGGGGAAACTAGACTTACTTGTTGTAAACCTGAATCTTGTGTGGGTAAATTTCTCAGAGATGCCTGTAATTTTTGGGCATCTCCTGAATCTAATTTACCCTCGGCATTTCCGGTAACTTGTGGTGTGGTAAGTGCGGCAATATTTGGTTTGGCGGCAAGTGATAAAGGTGGCGGTTGGGGTACTGATTTGGTTTCACCTTCTGGTGCTTTTTCTACTGTTTTGGGAGTCTTCCCTTCAGGAAGAGATTTATCTATCGCTGAGTCATTTTTAGTTACAGTAGCAGTTGATGGGGATGCCATCTGAGGTGGATTTGCTGCTAATTCCGCTCTTTCCTTACCCACTGTATTACCGACTGCCGCACTAACTCCACCCAAAGCGGCTTGAAGTTGGGCGGGCGGAAGATTCGCAACGGCTGCAAGTGCCGCAGATGGATCGGATTGGGAAACATTGGGTACAGTTGGAGTAGGTTTATCGGCAATTGCTGCACCGCCGCCGCCGCCTCCTCCTGGGGCTGCACCATCACCACCACCTTCTGCTAAGGATGCCATTGCCGCATCTCTTTCCCCAGAATCTAATTCCACATTCTCATTAGCCGCCGCAACTTCTGCTAATTCTGCCTCGTCTTCTGTTTCTCCTGCTACTTCTCCAGATGCCGCACCGCCACCAGACTCTATCGCTGGGGCTGATGTTGCTATTTCCCCACCTCCTGTAGTTGGGGCTGCGGGTGCTGCGGTTGGTGCTGCTGACTGGGGACTAACGACGGTTTCAGTGACTGGGGAAACCCCTGACGCTGCTTGGGTTTCAGCCTGAGATTGAGGTGCAGCGGTTGGGGTTTTACCTGTTAAATTATTGACATTTCCTTCAGTTTGCGATTCGCCTAAACGAGATTTAACTTCGGGCGTGATGTCATCTAGCTTTTTCGCTTTTAGGGATTCAGCTTCTGTTGTTGCTTCTGGTATCTGTAATTGCTCTTTATCTCTATTGCTATCAGATGGAATTTCGCCTAACTTTTTCGTCTCAATAGCCTTGGTTTCTGATTTTTCCTCTGACTCCGGAGGTTGTTTTTTGTATTTGTTTATATCAGGAGTATCTTCTGGTAGTGTCTTGGCTTTAAGGAGTGTTTGGTTGCTTTCATCCTCTTGCTGCGATAGGGTTTGCTGTTCCTTATTCTGCCTATCTTCACTAGTTTCACTGGGAAGCTTTTTCCTCTCAATATTCTCTTCAGCTTGTAATTCCTCTATATATTCCCCAGAAACTAACTTCCGTTGAATTTTATGATCGTTTTCCTGATTTTCCTCAGCAGTTTGCTCCTCTATCCCCTTGATTTGGATAGCATCGTTTTCAGCTTCTGCTTCTTGCTGTAATCCTGATTCCTGAATACTTTCCTGACGCTGCAAAGTCTGAGCAAATCCCTCTTCCCTCAGTAAATTCAACCGATTCAATACTGGATTGACTCTTGAGGCTTCTCCCTGTTGAGATTCATCCGCCAACTCTGGTGAAGTTAATTTTCGCTGAATTGGTGTCGGTGATTGCCCTGTAGCTGGTGGATTTACTGGAATTTGAGCTAAATTCCAATAAGTATTGGCTGTATTTTTATTTTCTTCTTTTGAGGATGCCTCTTCTTCTAGAGCGCTACTATCTGCACTTTCCGTTACCGCTTGTCCTCCTTCTGATTGTCTGTCTGATATTGACTCTTTTGGCTGAATTATCTCTGTCTCTCACTTCAGATCAAGTTCGGCTTTTTCTGTATTTTCTGTCTCTGGCGACTTACTGATAGTATCATCCGCCAACTCTGTTGAAGTTAATTTTCGCTGAATTGGTGTCGGTGATGGCTCTATCGCTGGTGGATTTACTGGAATTTGAGCTAAATTCCAATAAGTATTGGCTGTATTTTTATTTTCTTCTTTTGAGGATGCCTCTTCTTCTAGAGCGCTACTATCTGCACTTTCCGTTACCGCTTGTCCTCCTTCTGATTGTCTGTCTGATATTGACTCTTTTGGCTGAATTATCTCTGTCTCTCACTTCAGATCAAGTTCGGCTTTTTCTGTATTTTCTGTCTCTGGCGACTTACTGATAGTATCATTAGTCTCAGTTGCACTGAAGTTCCCCTCATTGGTAGGGATTTTAGCCCCGTTATATCCAAAAGTCGCTGCCTTCTCGAATTGCTCCTGAGTATGGGGGATATGTGGCGCGGCCGATTTAGCTTGAGCAATTGGTTGATTTGGCGTTGGTGTCAAATCTGATTTCGATGAGGATTGTTTGCGGATATGCTCAAACATTGCCATTTCCACTCCAATGTAGAACGAAGCCTCAGAAACCGGGTAACTTCGGCGAAACCCGGTTTCTCTGTACCTGACTCACCTGCAAAGCACTGTAGTAATTGTGTATCCCCTTTATATCTTAAATTGCGATCGCACTCCTTTCTTCTATAAAAATCTTTACAGTTGACACTTCCCGGACTAAAGTCACGGGGTTTTCAGGCTATTGTCTTATAAGTAGTCCAAGAAAAGTAAACATGCTGAGGAAAAGGAACCTGAAAAATCGGAATATTAAGACTGTAAAGTATTAATATTCCCCAATAGGGGGAGTATCAATTACCCAACTGAGTAATTAGGTGAATAATTTCGGGGATAATAATCTGTGATAGAGCTAGTTTAACTGCACCTGTAGAACCAGGAATAGAGAAGACAAGTTTTCCCTGATAGATGCCCGCTACAGCCCGTGATGCGATCGCACGCGAGCCGATTTCTTGGT
Source organism: Limnofasciculus baicalensis BBK-W-15 (assembly GCF_024178385.1). Classification (GTDB taxonomy): domain Bacteria; phylum Cyanobacteriota; class Cyanobacteriia; order Cyanobacteriales; family Coleofasciculaceae; genus Limnofasciculus; species Limnofasciculus baicalensis. The sequence goes on from NZ_JAMZMM010000311.1 coordinate 3,978, forward strand.
AACTCAGAGCGCGAAATATTTCCCCAAATCCCGGCAATGTCTTTTCCAACAAGTCTTCTAGAGCATCATAAGTAGTGTCTCTTGGGGCAATTCCAGTACCGCCATTAAAAACAATCGCCTCAATATCCGCACGTTGAGCCAATTCTTGGAGATAATCGCGGATTAGGGTAGGTTCATCCTGGAGAATCCTGTAAGCTAAGATGGAATGACCCGCTTCAACGAGCAATTGCTGTATAATTTGACCGCTACGATCTGTTTCGAGCGAGCGTGTATCGCTAATCGTAATAACGGCACAATTTACCGTCCTTTGGGTTGAGTCAGGATGAGGCTGTTGTCTCATAGGGTTTTGAGTTTTAAGTTTTGAGTTTTGAGTTTTGAATTTTAACTCAAAACTGAGAATTAAAAACTCAAAACTCTCTCTCCGGCTCCCCACTCCCCATTCCCCATTTCAAGTTAAGCTTTTGTGAATCCCAAACCATGAGATTCAGCATAGCGTTCCATAAAGCGCATGAAACGATCCCATTCCTCGGTCGATTTGATTGCTAAAATAGCTTCTAATGCTACAGCTTGACCGTTGATAAACTTTCCGTTCACCTTTCGCGTCACGAGTTCCCCTTCTTCATCAACCAGGTACATCCCCAGAATCTCATCTGTCCTTGTTGGTTCGATAGCCTTGGGTTTGTCAAAATAAAATGTTGCTGTACCGTTAGTGCCACTGCGAGAGCGGGTTAGACGCACATCCGGTACAACTTCTTCATCAATCCCTCTAAAAAACTGAATTTGAGCCATTATCAGTCCAATTTCCTCATATAAGGGCGATTGTGCCCCAAATCCTGGAATTGCTTCCAGCTATGTTTATGCCATGACTATTGCGTTCCGGAAGATCCGGATCGTTAAGTATTATTAAGTTTAACTTAATTTGACACTCTATTCAAAAGTTGCAGGGGAATGGGGAGTAGGGAGTGGGGAGTGGGGAGTGGAGGTATGCGAATTAAATACGTCACAGCTTAAACAGCTTCTGTAATGGCAAAATTGAGATCGCTGATATCAACTGTCAATGTTCCAGCCGTTCTGATACGAGGATTTAACCGAAATCAATGAGTAAACTGCGCGTTCTCTCTGGAGTTCAACCAACTGGCAACCTTCACCTGGGCAACTATCTGGGAGCGATTCGCAATTGGGTGGAGGGGCAAAGTCAGTACGACAATTTCTTCTGTGTGGTAGATTTACATGCGATTACTGTTCCCCACAACCCGAAAACTCTGGCTCAAGATACTTATACTATTGCGGCTCTTTACCTAGCTTGTGGTATTGATCTGGAATATTCCACTATTTTCATCCAGTCTCATGTATCGGCTCATAGCGAACTTGCCTGGTTACTTAATTGTATTACACCGCTAAATTGGCTGGAAGGGATGATCCAGTTTAAGGAAAAAGCACTGAAGCAAGGGCAAAATGTGGGTGTAGGGTTACTGGATTATCCAGTATTGATGGCTGCGGATATTCTACTTTATGATGCGGATTTAGTACCTGTAGGGGAAGATCAAAAGCAACATATAGAATTGACTCGCGATCTTGTAATTCGCCTGAACGATCAGTTTGGTAGTAAAGATAACCCGGTACTAAAATTACCCAAACCCCTGATTCGTAAAGAAGGTGCGAGGGTAATGAGTCTGGTGGATGGTACTCGCAAAATGTCTAAATCCGATCCTTCAGAATTGAGCAGAATTAATTTACTGGATTCTCCCGAAGAGATTACCAAGAAAATTAAACGCTGCAAAACAGATCCAATCAAGGGATTGGAATTCGATAATCCTGAACGTCCAGAATGTAATAACTTACTAACTCTGTACATGTTACTTTCTGGCAAAACCAAGGAAGCAGTAGCAGCCGAATGTCAGGATATGGGTTGGGGACAATTTAAACCGTTGTTAACTGAAACGACAATAGCAGCACTCAAACCAATTCAAGATAAGTATCAAGAGGTGATGGCAGATAAAAGTTATCTGGAATCAGTATTAAGGGAAGGAAGAGAGAAGGCAGAGGCGATAGCTATCCCTATTTTAGCTAAAGTTAAAGCAGCCCTCGGTTATTCGCTGCCGCTATAGGCATTATTTCTCTCCTAAAAATATCGGACAGTTTAAACGCTTTGAAGTTCAGTTTCGAGCATTTTTCAAGTCAATAAGTTACTCGAGAAACCCGGTTTTTTCAATAAACTGGGTTTCTCTGTTTAGTTTACAGATTTAATGCGCTCCAGGACTTAGGTCGCGACACCACATACCTGAGTTCGGTGTGAGGAGTATGCGCTTCGCGCAGGCTACGCCAACAGTGTTAGGAGTTAAAATTTAAGAGCATTAGTTGCGCGACAACCAAGACTAGGAGGTAAAGATGGATTTAGAAGTTTACGATCGTTTGGCAGACAAAGAAACTTTGGTCATTTATATGACTAAATCGGGGCAAGGTAGAATTACACTTTCTGGTGGAATCTTGACTCAAGATCGTAATAGTCGAATTTTGAGGGATTCATACGACTATCGCCCCATCCACAAACGTCAGGTTCAAGTTGGTGAGCGATTAATGTGCAGTGCGGTTGTTCCAGATCAAACTCTACAAACTAGACGTACAATTCCTACCGATTGGGTTGTCAGCGAGGTGGAAAGTTATGAACCATCAGGAGATATCCCAGGGTTTCGAGAGATTGTAATTGCTTACTGCGAAAAAAAACCTTTGAGTCTGGATGAATTCAAAGAGTTGATTTACGATAACAATGCTAGGGTTTCTGTTGATTCATTTGGTGGGGATGATAAGGCTTATCAAGATTTTTTGGATGATAAAAAGTTTAAATATTAATAGCGATGGCTTCGCCCACCGCAGGGATCGTTTTCCTAGTACAATATATTCAAATAATGAACTGTTTGATTATGAAAAACTCTATTCATGACAAAATTATATCTGTCATTGGTTCTATTATATTAACTCCATAGGAGGTTCTGTAACTGCTGGAATGGCAATTTATGAGACGATTCAGATGATTGAGGCAAATGTTGTAACAGTTAATGTTGGTCTAGCTTCTTCTATGGCTTCATTTCTTCTTGCCGCAGGAACAAAAGGTAAACGCTTTTCCTTACGTGATGGGCAAATAATGATCCATCAGCCGCAAGAATTATTGCCCCCTAAAGGTTTGACTAATCCTGAGATTGAGATATATAGAAAGGAGGTTCAATATTTGATCGACACTCTTAATGAAATTTTTGCTCGAAATGTTGGTAAATCAGTTGAGCAAATAAAGACAGATACAATGATTGATCTATGGATGTCTGCTGAGGAAGCCAAGAATTATGGAATTGTCGATTTCGTAGTTGATGATGTTGATTCTATACCTGACAAATTGTTACCCTCTACCGCAGCCCCTCTCCCCCAAGAAAAGTAATTTACATAACTTTACAAATGCTCGAAGGCTGAAAGTGCCTTAACTTCGTTAAATTTATTAAGATTAATTCTCAATACTT
>NZ_JAMZMM010000737.1 GCF_024178385.1 Limnofasciculus baicalensis BBK-W-15
GGGGAATGGGGAATGGGGAATGAGTCTTAATTCAAAACTCAAAACTATCCCATTCCCCATTACATAAATCTGGTTAACTGAATCCGATACCTTTCTTTTTTAGTAATAACAACCTCCCCAACTTCCAATCTACCTTTACCGCGAATAGCAATTAAATCTCCAGACTTAACAATATAACTAGATTGACTAATATCCTTCCAATTTACCCGGACATCACCACCAGAAATCATATCAGCCATTTTACTGCGAGACATCCCAAAACCAGCCGAGGCAACTGCATCAAGACGCATCGAAGCCTCTGTTGTCGTCAGCTCCTTCTTTTTCGGCTCTCTAACTTTAAGTTCACTTAACTCAATTCGTCGTATTTTTACAGGTACGGAGCGAACTTGATTTAAGTGAGTTTCCAGAAATTCTACCAAATCTGGGACAACAATAACTTGCGCTCCTCTTTCTCCTAAAACAATCACATCCCCCGTTTTTTCCCGCACTAAACCAGTGCCCAACATTGCACCCAAAAAATCGCGATGATTTGCGGGATCGAAGAGAAAATTCCCTTCAATATCTAAAGCAGCTAATTCAACTTGGGATTCTTCTAGAGGTAATTCCGATCGCGCGATCGCAAATCTTTGCCTTTCTGCTTGAGGATACCCGCCCCAAGCCAATAAATGTACTTCCGTCAACCGTTTAAATTGCCTCTGAATTTCCACAATAACTGGAGGTGACAGAAAATCGGTAAAAACCACTTCCCACGTCTTAATTGCCCGTTCCGCTTGATCGATTACACGGGCAATTATATCGCGATTTTCAACACCTTTTAGTAATTCTTCTCTTGGTAACATTTGTTATTCGTTGTTTGTTGTTTGTTGTTTTTTATTTTTTTTAGCCTTAACCGACAGAGAATTAATTCTTTGTCTCATAGTCATCTGGCGGTTAAAACCGCATCTACACAAACAAAACCTGCCTCCGCAGGTTTCAAAGCTACTAATTTGATCTTAGTCCGCGAAGGCGGACTTTGTTTGTGTAGTCGCGATTTCCAATCGCTTTCTTTGATCTTAGTCCGCGAAGGCGGACTTTGTTTGTGTAGCCGCGATTTCCAATCGCTTTCTTTGATAACTTGCACCATTGTCATCTGGCGGTTAAAACCGCATCTACACAAACAAAA
>NZ_JAMZMM010000738.1 GCF_024178385.1 Limnofasciculus baicalensis BBK-W-15
CACCAGAGATGGGCGAGGCCGAGATCAAGATCGATCTCGCGGGCTATGAAGGCGACGACATCGAGATCGGCTTCAACCCCGCCTTCATCACCGACGCCCTCAAGGTCATCACCGACCCGCAGGTCATCATGGAACTCAAGGCCTCAAGCAAGCCCGCCCTCCTCAAGTCCGGGCAGGACTTCCTGTACGTCGTGATGCCGGTGAACTTGCAGTAATCAACGCCAGCACGCGCAACTCCACCAACCCCACGCACGCCGTGGGGTTTTTCATGGTGCCCGCTTCGCTCTAACTACTTCACCACATGCCGCACGACGCGGTGCCGATTCCCCGGCAGCGCCCGCCTCGCCGGTATCGTTCGACCCGTTCCCATCACACCGCCCGATTGAGGAGCGCCCGCAGCGGCCTGCCGCTCGGCCGTCCTCGAAGCCTCCGAAACACTCGCCTCGCGCGACCCCAACCGATTCGCGACGTGCACATGCTCCTGCCGAGTCTCTTGGGCCGCCAGCTCATCTTGAATCCGCGCACGCCGATCCCACGCCCACGCCACGATCGTGACGATCGGCCCCGCCAACATCGCCAGCACGATCAGGTACATCGACGTCGGCGTCTTCGCCATCACTTCCCGGGGTGCCAAGTACCAAAACGCCACCATTCCCGCAACGACCGACGCCGCCGCCACCACGCCAACCGTCACCAGCCGCATCTTCCGGTACACATGGTCCATCGAACAACACATCCTCAAGGCCAGCAAGGACACCGATTGCCGAAACGGTGCCCCGAATAAGGTGTAGGAGAATCCCCCCAAGCAGGATCGAACCGTACCATCGGCACGCCCGTGCAGCAAGCCCACACAATCTTCACCAGCCACCAATACATGAACCCTCTTGGGTTTGTTGTCGCGCGTTTGGGGTGGTATCGTCCCCGCCCGGTGAGTGACCACAAACCAACCCCTTCCGACCCGCGACTCGCCGGTGGCCCCTCGCGCCGTCACAACTCTGGTGCATCGGCTAGTCTGCTCGCCCTGGCCCTCGCGGCTGGGTCGTGCTGGACTCCGCAAGCCATCGCCCAAGAAGTGGCCCCGCCGACCACAACGACCACGACCGCCCCCACCGACTCCCTTGCTCGTTTTGAAGGGAGGCAAGTGCGCGAGGTCATCCTGCGC
>NZ_JAMZMM010000312.1 GCF_024178385.1 Limnofasciculus baicalensis BBK-W-15
AGGGCGCGGCGGTCTAATTTTCCATTAGGAGTTAAAGGTAAAACTTCCAGGATGACAAAGGCATTTGGCACCATGTAATCCGGTAATTTTTCCTTGAGGAAGCGGCGCAATTCATCCAGATTGGGTGCGGTTTGTTTCTGGGAAACTATATAGGCGACTAGACGTTTATCTCCTGGGATATCTTCTCTGGCGATAACTACAGTTTCCTGAATATCAGGATGTTGTATTAATACAGCTTCAATTTCTCCTAACTCAATCCGGAAGCCGCGAATTTTAACTTGATTATCAATTCTACCGATAAATTCGATATTGCCATCGGGAAGATAACGGGCTAAATCCCCTGTTTTGTAAAGTCTATCTAATTTTGATTTTTGAAGAGTGACTTTTGACTTCTCAAAGGGATTGGGAATAAACTTTTCGGCGGTTAATTCTGGACGGTTGAAGTAGCCACGGGCTAATCCAGTACCACCAATATGTAATTCCCCTGGAATGCCAATAGGAAGAGGTTGTAAGTTTTGGTCGAGAATATAGGTTTGGACATTAGCAATGGCACGTCCAATTGGTACTTCTTTTTTTATTGCTATTTCAGTTTTTATCGGGTAGATTGTGGCAACTACGGTTCCTTCAGTGGGACCATAAGTATTCATTAATTGAGGATAATTTCCCACAGACTCTTGCCAGATTTTCACAGATTCTGGCAAAACTCGTTCTCCGCCAATAATCACCAATCGGAGGTAATCTGGTAGTACCAGATTGGTTGTGGTTAATTCAGAAACCATTTGCTGCCAATAGGCTGTAGGCAAATCCAAGACAGTCAGCTTCTTATCTTGACACGCTTTTAGGAAAGTCCCTATCGAATTCAACATTTCATCGGTGCGTAACACTAATGTACCGCCAGAAGTCAGACAGGGATAAATTTCTTCGGCTGCGGCATCGAAACTAATTGAGGCAAATTGTAAAACGCGATCGCACTGAGTTATTCTATACTCGTCAATGGCAGCCTGGGTGAAGTTTACTAAAGATTGATGATTAATCATTACACCTTTGGGCTTTCCGGTGGAGCCTGATGTATAAATAACGTAGGCTAAGTTTTCGGTTCTCACTTCGCTAACGGGATTTTCGATAATTTCTTGGCTAATTATGCTCCAATCTCTATCCAAGCAGATTTGACGAACTTCTGGATTAGAAAATTGCTGCTGGAATTTATCTTGAGTTAAGAGTAGGGAAATTTGGGCATCCTCTACCATATAAGTTAAACGTTCTGTGGGATAATTAGGGTCTAAGGGGACATAAGCTCCACCTGCTTTGAGAATTCCTAATAAACCTACGATCATTTCTAAGGAACGTTCAACACAAATCCCGACTAATACTTCTGGTTTAACTCCCAATTTTTGGAGATAGTGTGCTAATTGATTAGCACGATTTTCTAATTCCCGATAGCTGATTTCCTGATTTTTAAATACCAATGCTACCGCATCTGGAGTTTTGGCTACCTGAAGTTCAAACAATTGGTGAATGGAGAGATTTTGTGGATAATCGATTTGGTTATTGTTCCACTCTACTAAGATTTGATGACGCTCATCATCAGATAATAAGTTAATTTCTGCTAAAGATAAGGTAGGATTGGTGACGATACTCTGGACAAAAGTAGTAAACTCTCCTCCCATTCTGCCAATGGTATCGCCATCGAAGATTTCCGAATCGTAAACCCAATAACATTTTGTCCCAGATTCTGGTATCACTAAGGTTAGGGCATTATCCAGTCTGGTATTATATTCTTCTAAGTTTTTTACTTGTTCGATATTCACTAAAAATTGAGGCAGAAAACCTGACTCTCGTAGTCCTTTAAGTTTCGGATATCGCAGGAGGATATCTCGCGGATATGTCTGATGATGTTTAACCAATTTTATCTCTTGGTTTACAGCTTGAAAAACCGACTCAAAACTTTGCTGATAGTTGATATTTATCCGACAAGGAACATCAGTAGCAAAAAATCCCTCCAGTTGGGTGAGTTGGTTTTGGATTTCCCCCTGTCTCAATCCCAAATCAAAACAACAAGTCTGACTGATGCGAGATAGATATCCAGCAAAAGCAGCAACCAGAAAATTTCCCAGATTCCCTTCTCCCTGACGCTGTGCCAAGAATGTTTTTACCTCATCGGGTATCAACCAATCCGCACTCTTTACCTGACGCGCTGATGAGGGAGATAATCTTTCCCGATTGCGATAAGGAATAGCAATAGGATTTAAGGTTGCTAATCTTTTTACCCAGAATTTTTCATGTTTGAACAGCAAGGATTCCCAATTTTCCAGCCGCTGCGAGCGCTCTATATCTATATCCTTAAATTGTTCTCCAATCTTCAGATTGAATCTGGCGACAAACTCAGGGATAGATAACTTTTGCCCCTCTATTGTTATAAGATAATTCAGGAGAATATCAGAACTTGCCGTCGCAATTATTAAACTATTATCATTAATTGCTGTAATTGTTCCAGGTGCTGATTCTGAGAGATTTTCAAGAACTTGAATCTTGGGAATAATTATGAATTCTTTCCCGATTGCCAACTTAGGCATACCCAGTAAATTCAGATGAGAGCCAAAGTCTAAGGCTCTAACTAAAGCATCTAATTCATCAGCAGATTTGTGCCATGATAATAGACATCCCGGACTGGGTTTTTGCCGCATTAAGAAGTAGCTACGCTCTTCTAGATTCTGTTGAGTAATAACCACTCTACCTGTGGCAATATCATCAACTAATTGAGCAAAGGAATGGATAATAACTTCATAACACTTCCGATTCAGAGAAAATACGGTTTCATCCGGATCTATATCAATCGTAATTTGCTTCAATATATCGCCGCCATCAACTACATTTACCATCTGATGCCAGGTGATGCCATGAGTTTTTTCTTGATGAAAAATAGCCCATGATGGAGCATTAACTCCTCCATATTTGGGCAAGAGAGCATCATGGCAGTTAATCGCGTAGCGACGAGGTAATTTGAGTACTTCTTCCGGAATAATAGAGAGATTGTAAATACTGAATAAGTAGTCAAAAGGTTGTTTACTTAAAAAACTAATTAGATTTTCTTTTGGCTGAATGTGAGGAATACTTTGTGAAGTTGCCCATTGACTAATTGACGTACCAGTGGAGATAATACCTAAGATTTGATGTCCACCTTTCATAAGAATCTCAGCACAGGGAATCAGCAAAGATTCATTGCCAATCAAATAACAGCTAAATTGTTGGCGATTGAGATTTGTCTCAGATTTACTACTCCCAGATGTTCGAGATGTTTCGGCGACTTCAGTCAATAAAGGTAACGAGGCAATAGATTCCTCTGGATTGGCAACAATCGCTTCTAGGAGATTTTGAAAATCTTCTGCCATCCGTTCGATTGTCACGGCATCGAACAAATCAGTATTGTATTTAAAGCGACAACAAAAACCTGCAGATGTATCCAGAATATCCAAGCTTAAATCTAAAACAGATACTCCATTATCTAACTCCATTTCTTCCATGCGAAAGTCTTGTCCAACCACTTGATTGACGCTATTTGTGAACTGAAACATCACCTGAAATAGCATTTGATAGCTCAGGTTTCGCTCAGGTTGCAGTGCCTCCACCAGTTTAGTAATGGGCAATTCCTGATGAGCATAAGCGTCTAAAGCTACTTTCTTTACCTGATTTAATAATCTGCGAAATGAAGGATTATTTGCGATATAAATACGGATAAGTAAAGTATTAATTAGCACCCCAATTAGTTGCTCCGTCTCAACTCGATTTCTTCCTGCGACAGGAGTGCCAATAACAATATCTTCCTGATTGCTGTATCGATGCAAAAGTATGGAAAAACTTGCCAGCAAAGTCATAAATAGTGTTACCCCTTCCTCCTGACTTAATGCCTTTAGGGATTGGCTTAAGCTTTGAGGTAGCACAAGTTCGTATAAATCACCTCGAAATGTTGGAATTGCGGGACGCGAGCGGTGAGTTTGCAATTCTAATAGCGGTGGTACTCCAGCTAATTGTTGCTTCCAGTAATTGATTTGAGTTTCTAGCACCTCGTCAGTTAGCCACTGACGTTGCCAATGGGCAAAATCTTGATACTGAATAGTCAATTCAGGTAATGGAGATTTTTGTTCTTTAGAAAATGCTTCGTAAATACTTGCCAATTCTGACAATAGCACTCCCATTGACCAACCATCAAAAATAATATGATGGAATGTCAATAGTAGCAGATGTTCTTGTTCACTCAGTCGAAAATATTTTACTCTCAATAAGGAACCTTCAGACAAGTTGAAGGCGGCTTGAGTATCTTCTCTGCCAAGGCGTTTAATTTCAGATTCTTGCTCAGATTTAGTGAATGTGCTGAGGTCGATTTGTGGTATTGTTAGGGTTGCGGTTGGATGAATTACTGGAACAGGCTCTCCATTTATTGTTACAAAGTTAGTCCGCAAGCTCTCATGACGACGCAGAATTTCCTTGAGACTTTCCTCTAATATTTTTAAATTAATGGAACCATTAATAATAATTGCACCAGGACGATGGTAAGCAGGACTCCCTGGTTTTAATTGGTCCAGGAACCAGAAACTTTCTTGTGTATAGGAAAGTGGCAGTTTACTAGCTCTAGAAATCGGCTCTATTGATGGTAAAGTCTGATTCTGCTTTTCTCGCTCCTGACTTTTAATAATTTGGGCTATGCCTAAAATAGTGGGTGTTTCAAAGAAATCGAGGAAAAATAATTCTATTTGTAGTGTTTGGCGGACTCGATTAATAACTTGAGCAATCAGAATTGAATCTCCTCCCAACTGGAAGAAATTATCAGATATACCAACTTGCTCAACACCTAAAACTTCTGACCAAATTCTGGCTAATTCTTTTTCAATATCAGTACTAGCTGGAGTAAACTCGGTGAAAGCTACGGCTGATTCATTTGAAGTAATCCCCAGTTGTTGTGCTAACCCAATCCGCTGCAATTTACCCGTCGGTCCTTTAGGAATTTCATCCCAAAAAATCACTCTGGCTGGCACTTTAAAATCGGCAACTCGTGCGGCGACAAACTCCTGAAGTTCTCGTGCTGTCACCGATGAATTATCCCGCAATACCACAGCAGCGGCTATATCTTCACCCAATTGGGAATGAGGAATTGCAAAAGCAAGTGCCTGCGCTACAGTGGGATGATCTAGCAATATTTCATCAATCTCGCGGGGCGATATTTTCTCACCACCACGGTTAATTATCTCTTTAATTCTCCCTTTGAGGAAAAGATAGTTATCCCCATCTAAATAACCCAAATCTCCAGTGCGGAACCAACCATTAGTAAAAGCCCCTTCATTGGCTTGGGGATTATTTTCATAACCTTTAGTAACATTCCCTCCCCTAATTACTACTTCGCCAGTATTTCCCGATGGTAATAAGTTACCATCCTCATCCATAATCGCAATTTCTGGTCCCGCTGCCATTCCCACTGAACCAGGTTTTCTGACTTGGGGAGGTAGAGGATTGCTTGCCATTTGATGGGAGGCTTCTGTCATTCCATAGGCTTCAATTACTGGGGCATTAAATACCTGTTCTAAATCTGCCATCATTTGAGGAGGTAAGGAGGCAGAAGAGGAACGAATGAAGCGAATCGAAGAGTTAGCAATAATTTCTTTATTTCCCTCACTTCGGGCTAAAATTGCTTGGTGCATTGTCGGGACAGCCGAATACCATGTGGGTTTGAATTCTTCTAATAAATTAAAGAATTTAGGCGCGTCAAATCCCGGCGTACAAACTACACTTGCACCTGCACTTATAGATGAAAGTAATGCGCCAATTAGTCCATGAATATGAAATAATGGCATGATATTGAGGCAGCGATCATTTTCTGTTAGTGCTAAAGTTTGACGGATATTAGCCGCAGAAGTACAGAGGTTTTGATGAGTCAATGGTACCATTTTGGGACGGGAGGTAGTACCAGAAGTATGGAGAATTAACGCTATATCCTCAGATTCGGCACAGCCACCATTTCCTGGATTATTGGGTTCACCACCAGTCAGGGTAAACGAACCTGCTGGACTATCTAAAATTGGTGATAATTCCAATATAGGAATATTTCTCCCTTGGGCAATTTCTCTGGCGGGAGAATCCATTCCTGCTTGGATAATTAGCGCTTTGGCATCTAAATCTGAGAGATAAAACTCAAATTCTGGTCCGCGATAGTTGGGATTGAGGGGGGCACAAGTTGCAGCAGAAGCGACTGCTAAAAAAGAGACAGCCATTTCTGGACTATTGGGCAGTACAATTGCTACTCGGTCATTTCTGCCGATACCAATAGAGTTTAGCTTGGTAACGACATCGTGAATGCGATCGCATAAATTACTATAGGTTAGGGGGGCGCGATTGGGAGCAAGGATTGCCATCGCTTCTGGCTGTTTTTGAGCGACGGATTCAATTTGTTTGGGGATGGAAGAATCGACTTTTATTTCTGGGTTAATTATCATGATTTTCCCTTGATTTACATAATTATAATTATTCATCTATAGTGGTGCATTCATTGCAATGCACCCTATAACTACTACAAGCGATGGCTTCGCCCGCCAGAGGCATCGCGGTTTTCTAGATTTTGATTAAGAAGTGCTGTACAATCCTTTACGCCCACTCTTTTTTTCTCCAATCTACCATCATTTTCTCTTAGTCTTTTCATCGTATCTTCAATCGCCGATTGAGCTGCAAAAAGACAGGGAGTACTGTAATTAACAATGGCTACTCCAACTTCTTTTAATTCCTCCAGACTACAGGGAGGAGATTTCCCCCCAGCAATTTGATTAAATACCAGAGGTTTATCAATTTGCATTTTAATCTTGCGAATCACTTCTAAATCTTTAATCCCATCCGCCAAAATTGCATCAGCCCCCGCTTCAGCAAATGCCTGAGTGCGCCTGAGAATTTCCTCCACATCTGCTGCATCTGTCCGAGCCACAACAAATAACTCTCTGCGAGTAGCTAAAACCTTTCTCAACTTCTCCAAAAATTCATCTAATTCCAGCAACTGTTTGCCATCAAAATGTCCGCAGCGTCTCGGTCTTTTTTGATCTTCAATAATAACTGCATCAGCGCCAATTGACTCCAAGAGGGAAACCACATGACAAGCCACATCTGAATCCACATAACCATCATCAATATCTACCAAAAGATAGTGATGGGGAAGTATAGTTCTCACCCGTTGGACAAATGCTACAATATCTGACCAAGCAATAAACCCGATATCTGGCAAGCCATAATGACTGGCTGCAAAACTAAACCCGCTGATAAAAATACCATCGTAATATTTAGCGGCGATGGAGGCTGAGAAAACATCATATACCCCAATAAAAGGGAATATCTCTCTTTGATTAAGTTCCCTATGTAAGCTGCGTCGTAAATTTATCTCCATTGATGATTCTGCTCAGGAAATGTACTTTTTTGATTTAGCCACACCCT
>NZ_JAMZMM010000739.1 GCF_024178385.1 Limnofasciculus baicalensis BBK-W-15
TTTTGAGATAGGTTGGAAATACAGTAACCGACAAGCAATATAGTTGCCCTAGGAGAAAATAACCAATATGGAAATAGCCGTTGCGATCATTGCCTTTTGCCTCATTGCCACCCTGGTGATGCCGGGACTCCTTTCTAGGGAAATCACCATTGCTTTACTTGGTTTTGGCATCCTTTATCTTTTGATGCCGAATCTCCTGACTACAGAGCAAGCTCTAGCTATTATTGTCTTTGGTGTCCTGTTTATTTTGGTAATACCTGATTTGATGAAAAAAAAGTAGCTCTATCGAAATAATGGGGGATAAATCCCTCTTAAAAAGCTATGGTTAACTCACATCTTTCTTGACAATCCTGAAACTCTTGCTGCGCAAGAGTTTCAGGAAATAAAGCCAACAATAGGATTGAAAAAATCACAATAACTTTTCTGGTGTTGGTGCTAAGGATTTTAATAACAATTCATTTAAGCTAATCAGGGGAGATGGAGAAACTGATATCCTGTCAACTACCTATAAACCAACTCTAGGTGAAAAAGCTACAATCATTAATATAACTGATTAGGTAAGGAAATAATGGATAAAATCATTAAAAAAAATTGATCGAGTATCAACTATCGAAGAAGCATAATTGTATAAAAGAGGAATTGGATTAGAGACAAAATAGAGAAAAATCACTAATCAATTGCCCGTTTTTCATACTTAAACCTCAAACTGGGCGGGGATAAATACCCCCCACACCAAAAAACCTACACCCTATTTTCCAGCCAGCGCCACCGCACCCGATAATATAAATAAGATAGTATGTTAAGGAAAGTAACAATGCCAAAAGCAATCTGGAATGGTGCGGTTATCGCCGAGAGTGACAAATGTGTAGTCGTGGAAGGAAACCAATACTTCCCCCCTGACTCAATCAACAAGCAGTATTTTCAGGAAAGCAGTACCCATACCACTTGCTCATGGAAAGGTGTGGCTAGTTACTACACCCTTGAAGTGGATGGACAAGAGAATAAGGATGCTGCTTGGTATTATCCCAGTACTAAGGAGAAGGCGAAAGAGATTGAAGGATATGTTGCCTTTTGGCGCGGTGTCAAGGTTGAAGTTTAGTAAACTCCATATATAGTAGGGTTCGTTACATAACGCACCCTACAGATAGCATAAC
>NZ_JAMZMM010000313.1 GCF_024178385.1 Limnofasciculus baicalensis BBK-W-15
TTGTGAAAGCGGGGAAAATGCCTGGACTACAAATTGATAATTATCGCTAGATTTAGGATAAATTCAGGTAGGAGAGATTCTCCTGATAAATTAGGTGGGTTATCTGGGGAAAAAGTGATGGTTTCTACCTCTCCATTATCGCGGTAAATTTCCACTAAGGGAGTTTTGGGATCTAGTAACCAACCGAGTTGCAAACCGTTAGCGATGTATTCCCGCATTTTATCTTGCAGTTGACTCAAACTATCGGTTTCCGATCGCAATTCGATGATAAAATCTGGACATAAAGGTGGAAAGCGCCGCCGATTTTCAGGTGATAATGCTTCCCATCTCTCCCGCCTTACCCAAGAAACATCAGGACCTCGCTTCGCGCCATTGGGTAATATAAAAATAGTAGAGGAGTCAAAGACAAATCCTAATCTAGTTTGGCGATTCCAAATCACCAAATCTGCTGTCAAACCTGAGTTTCTAATGCCACTTTCTCCACCTGTTGGGGACATGATAATTAATTCTCCTTCAGCGGTGAGTTCAATTCGCCATTCTTCATTTGCCACGCACAAATGATAGAATTGATCGTTGGTGAGGGCTACTGTTGGGGGTACATGTAGGGTGATGGTTTCCATGGCTGATGAGGGGATGATTTGGATCGTGCTTTTATTTTACGCGCGATCGCACAGTTTAGAGAGTTTGGGGATTATCCTAGATCGCTTATGTTATGTGTTACGCTTAACGTAAGGGATAACATCTGGATCTGTCACTTATGTGTCCAAAATACAAAGATAAACGGACAGAGCGGTTTCCTATAGGGGAGCGGGTGAAGGAGTTTCAGGCTTTCGAGAGACAGGCTTACAAACGCCTGGAAATATTAGAAGCAGCGGTGAATAAAGAAGCATTGATGTTATTACCGAGCAACCGTTTTGAGGCACTCATTGGCTTGCGTCAAGGTCAATACAGCATCCGTATTATGCTAAATTTTTATTAATAAATCGGATAACTCTTCGGCGTTTTGCCTACCAAGCTACCCGATTTAGGTTAATATTTGGATACCGTCACCGATATCTCAGGAATCGGTTTGGACTCCTCTTGGTACGCTTGACAAATTCCCATTTGTCAATTCTGACTCTTAGGAATCCTGGGGGGGACGGAAACGACACGAAAACCGATGCTGTCGTTGCGTAAGTCCCCAATGTTCCCGAGGCGAAACGCACTGCGACAGTTGCCTGGAAAGTCGAACCAAGAACCACCGCGCAGGGGAACTATTTTATTATTTGATTTATCACTAGATAGCCATATACTCCCATCGCTATTACTACTCTCATAATTATCCTGCCAATCATCAGCGCACCATTCCCACACATTCCCGTGCATAGAAAACAAACCAAAAGCATTAGGAGGAAAACTGCCAACTGAGGTAGTTTTTTCCCGATATACTCCTTTTGATTCCTCGGCGAATGTGTAATTAGCGTCGTAATTGGCTAACTCACTAGTGAGAGTCTCCCCAAAGGCAAAGGGAGTAGTAGTTTGAGCGCGACAGGCATATTCCCATTCCGCTTCGCTGGGGAGGCGATAGGTTTTTTCGGTATGGCGAGATAACCTGGCACAGAACTCTACACAACCATACCAGGAAACTTGCTCCACAGGTAAAGTATCTGCCACTAATTTGTCATCATTCTTAAAATAAGCTGGATTCGGCTCTAAATCTCGCTCCACTTTAGGTAACCTTTCTGCCACTGCCCGCCACTGCGCCTGAGTGATGGGATACTTAGCCATATAGAAAGGTGAAATAGTCACTTCATGTTGAGGATGTTCATCATTACGCCCCTCTCCTGACGGGGAACCCATCAAAAATGTCCCACCGGGGATATCCATCATTTCCAAAGGAATATTACCGGGGAGGATATCTATATAATATCTAACTTTTTTCGTCTCTTGTTTAATAACTTCCCCTCGGCGGTTAACAGTGGGAGTTTCAAAGACAAAGACACGCCACCGACTTCTACCGGGAACCCGCAAAGAAACTCCAGCAATATCTAACTTACCCTCACTATTTAATTCTGAATCGAGTTGAGCAAACAACTCTTCCCCACCCGCTTGATTGCCCCGCGCTCTACGTCCCAAACCTTGGGCTAAAATTAATAGAGGTTGAAAGTTATTTTCTGCCAACGGTTGAGCAAAAGTGCTTACTAGAGAGGCAGTATGAATTTGCTTTTGGGCATCGCCACCATATACCTGCTGTAATCTTAGCGCCAATTGTTTAGCTAATGCCGTCGGTGCGGTGTAGCCTAACGCAATCCATTCCGGTTTTTCTCCTAATTCTGCCGGAGTGCGATCGCTGATTCCCGCTTCTATATAAAATAGTAAAGCATCAGAAAGTCTGTGAAGTTGATTAGCACCAAAGCGCTTGTCAGCAGCTAGACATTTTAATAAGTAATGACGGATTGCACTATCCATCTCATAGAGATTATACCCAACACTGTGACAGAGATTAGATAGCAATAAATCGGGAACCACATACCAAGGGATATCGGGCTGAAAATTCTGGCGTAAGTAATGGAGTAAATCGGTAGTTAAGGCTAGTGGGAAGGCTGCGTGATAGGCAAATTCTAAGTAATTTTTTCCTCTGGCGGCGAAGGAGTTAATTTTGCGGGCGGCGATTTGATATTTTAGTTGATTGTCGTTTCCGCTTTGGAAGTTTGTAGTAAGCACTTCAGTGCTTGGAAATAGAGGCACTGAAGTGCCTACTACAAACTTATCTAGATTTAGAGGTTTAGTCCCCCTTAATAAGGGGGATTTAGGGGGTTCCTCATTCCAAGTCCCCCTTAATAAGGGGGATTTAGGGGGTTCCTCATTCCAAGTCCCCCTTAATAAGGGGGATTTAGGGGGTTCCCGTAAACATCGCAGCAAATTCCGCCATCCCGATGGAGTAAAATCAAACATCGGCACATCGTCAGCAATATAACTGGCGGTAGTTGATTCCCAACGACTTTTTGGCACAGGATTCAACCAGACAATTTGCGGTACAAAAGGCTTAACTTGGGCTAAGAAATCTGCGGTTAATTCAATCCGGTGTGGATTTAATCCACCTCTGGCTGCACCGCCATCGCTGAAAATTAAGATTGATGTATGGTTAGGATTAAACTTTGGTAGGAGTTGGGCTAGTTTCTGTTTGTGAGTTGGGATTAATTTAGGTGTGGTGTAGAGAGATTCTTGGGGAGAATTGCGGAAATAATAAACTGGAATTTTCGGGGATTTAATAACAAGGGGCTTAAGCCCCTTGTTCAAACTGGTATAAGATCTCAAATGTATGGGAGATAGACTTTCCACCATGCGATCGCAAATATCAGCAAAAGGTAGCATGGAGTTACTTTGGTCTATCAGTAACACTACCTCAATTTTCTTTGCCCGACAAGACTGATAAACGGGTGCGAGGAAAAATCCATCCTGACTAATCCGCTTTACAGTAGCTGGGATATCTAATTCTGTCAGGTT
Source organism: Limnofasciculus baicalensis BBK-W-15 (assembly GCF_024178385.1). Classification (GTDB taxonomy): domain Bacteria; phylum Cyanobacteriota; class Cyanobacteriia; order Cyanobacteriales; family Coleofasciculaceae; genus Limnofasciculus; species Limnofasciculus baicalensis. The sequence continues at coordinate 3,487 of NZ_JAMZMM010000313.1, forward strand.
TCTCACTGGCGAAAAGTCACGGAGGGATTTCATTCCTTGTTTGAGAGATTTCCTGGTAACGGGAAAGTACTCATCTTTTAGGCTAAATTCCCCTATTGCGTCTTTTCTGGCTGGAGTATCGCTGGTTTCAATCGCCGCTGCAATTTCCTCTCCTTCAGTTTCTTCCTCAATAAGTAAATGACTGCTATCATTCTCTACTGACTCAGGCTGCGGTTTTTCAATTGGCGATAAATCCGATAGTTTATTTTCCCTATCCTCCGCTTTTCCTATCGTTGGCTTTGGTACCCATTTTTCTTGATAACGGGCAAACCCTTCTGTAAAATACTCTTTTTCTGCAACAGACTTTACCCACAATCGCCGACACAACTGCTGGAATTCTTGAGGATTTTGTGGTGTAAAGCCAGATTCCATTGCTCTGAGTAAAAGTCCATAGTCTTCTACTGACAATGGCAAACCCGCTTGTCTCACTTCCCAGAATAATTCTAACAAATGCGAGTTATTATCAGTCACGATTTGATCTCCGATATTGACTCATTTCCTCGCGAGTTTTGAATAAAGTACCCAGAAAGGGAATACCCTCCTTTATTTTACCAGGTACTTCCCCAAGAGGCGAGAGTAACAAAGCCTTAATCCAATCCAAAAGTTCGCTAGTGCTGACATGCTTACCACTTTCTCCTTCTGGATTATCCCGCACTCCCATAAAAATATCGATAATTTGGTTAGCTATATTATCTGGTAGCCTATCTCCGAAATGCGCCTTTACAATAGTAAACAACTCCGATTGACTAGGAGGTTCAAAATAGTGAAAGAAACAACGGCGCAAAAACGCATTAGGCAAATCTCGCTCTTGATTGCTAGTTACGATTAAAATAGGCGGTGGCAATATTTTTCCTGGTGGAGGAATTTCTTGTTGAGTTTCCTCAATAATAAACCGCCGCTCCTCTAATTCTAGCAAAAGGTCATTGGGGAAATCAATATCCGCCTTATCAATCTCATCCAGCAAAACAATCATGCGATAATCGGATTGAAAAGCTTTCCCGAAAACACCGAATTTAATATATCCACTTTGGCTTTCATCTTTTAACCGCGCCAATCCTTTGCCATCCAATTGATTGACACTGGCTAATTGAGCATCTCGCAAACGGGCGACTGCATCATATATATATAGTAAATCTCTTGCCCGACTAGTGGATTTTACCGTATAAGACAGATAAGGATATTGGGATAATCCAGCTTCTTGGAGAAGGGGAAGATTTTGTTTGGTAAACTCAAAAGCAATAGCACTCGCCAACTTAGTTTTACCACAACCAGGCTCCCCCATCAATAGTAAAGGACGTTCCAGCGCGATCGCAAGTTTTACCGATTCTTTTAATTCCTCACTAGGGATATAGGGAGAGGCCGGATCGCTAATTTCTCCCGTGTATTCCAGATTCCATGTTAAGGGTTGTTTACTCATAAGTCAAATGATTGTTGTATACTATCCCAATTACAGCCACAAAGACTACAAATTTCTGCGATGGCTAATTCCGGAGTTCCTTCTTCACGGCTTTTGCGCCAAACCCGTTCTAAAATGTTTGGCATATCGTTATTATCCATTAACTCGCCTAAAATATTTTGATTTTTGTTCAACCACCGCCCCAACATATCTTTCCCAAAACTTTCTATCGGTTTTAAGTCTAGCGGGTGATAGGGCTGCCAATTTTCTAGTTGACAACAGTTGAGGTTCCAGCTATCAGCCATACCTTGATTATCTACTAAAAATACCAAGAAATAAGATTGACTTTTATTATCCACCCTAGCCATCCTTTCTAGCAATGGTAGCCAAAATTGGTCTAACAATTTCTGGTGTTCTGTTTTATATAGTCGATCCAGATGTTTAAAAGTCAAAATAATCGTCTCCTCTTCCCAATAATTATAAGCACTTTCGACTATATCTGTAACCCTATCTGCACAACCGAACTTTTCACCAAGTATTTGCCATAAATCTTCAATATATACTTCCAAACGATCCGGCAGATTAATAGTAAATTTATGTGGTGTCTGTAAATAACTACCAAATTCATGATAAAATAAACGATTTACCAATAACTCCTGACCGCTCAGATATTTGCCATGAACGAGAAAGCATCCCGATTTACGGGTGCCATCAGCATTCCAGAAATCTTCAAACAAACGGGATTGAGATTGATAATTTAAAGAATACAATATTTCTTGCAGTTTTCTCGGTTTATTGTTACCAAATTCTTCAGTAATGGATTGCCAGTCATTTTCACCAACAGCTTGGCAGATTTCTTGAAAAGTGCTAATCCGTATACGTGTCTTTTGCCAAAATTTTTTTAAGCTGGGTTGTGAAGTGCCAGATTTATATACCCATCTGTCATCGTATTTATTCCATCCTTTTTGTTTTCTGAGTTTATCGATAATTTTCAAACCGTCATCCGATGCTTTAACTGAAGCCATGTATTTATTTTTACAATGAGGTATTTTAACATTGTTAATCATCCCGAAAATCCGCCAGGGATTAAAATCCCTGTCTCATAGCTTAAGTCGGTTAAAACCGACTACGGATAGGTATCTTAGTCCGTTTTAACTGATAAATTGCACCATTGGCTAAATTGCACCATTGGCAATCACCGTAGGGTGGGCAGTCCCCACTAACGTAATAATCAGATTTTAAACTTATATTGGGGACTGCCCACCCTAGATTTCCCGATAAGTATTTCAGGGCAGTCCCCACTAACGTAATAATCGATTTTAAACTTATATTGGGGACTGCCCACCCTAGATCTCCCGATAAGTATTTCAGTCCGTTTTAACGGACTTAAGCTATTAGACAGTGGTTTTAACCACTGTCGGGACTGTCGGGACTGTCGGGTAATTGGGATTGAGATTGGGAGAATATGTGATGTCGATCAAATTGATCCTAAAACTGATCCCTAACCGATCAAAACCAGATCTAAATTAGTCAAACTGGCTCGATTAAGTATCAATAAAATAATATAATCTGATTCTTTTTCTGTCAAAAATATCGAGATATCGTATTGACATAACGAAAAAGAGACAAACACAAATGACTCAAAAATCTGAAGAAACCAAACCAGCACCCAAAAACACACAAAACTCCTTACCCAAAGCACCCAAACCAGCATCCGACAACAGACAAACCCCCTTATGGATTGCCATCCTCCTAACCTGCTTCATCGAAGCACCCCAAGGAATAAATGCTTGGATTGACTTAGCCCAACGATTTCCCCAATTAGATAATATACTCCATCCATCAGCAATAATCCTGAAAAAGGATAGCAATTCACCCAAAAATTAACTTAAGCAATTCCTGCGAGTGCGTTAGCCTAGCCTAACGCACCCGACAATTATTCCCACCTGTACTACAATAAAAAATATAGATATCTTCCTGCAAAAACTCCGCGTACCTCTCTCTATACCTCTGCGAACCTCTGCGTTAAAATCATCGAAAAACGAGAGGGAAACCCCTGGCTTTTAGACACGGGGAGGAACGCGGCTGCGACTTGAGTCGCCGTCAAAATAGTGGAAATTGTCATCTTTTGGTCTGTTCTACCCATTACCGCCTTGGAGTTGCTAGACTCGGTGTACTCTTGTAATGCACTTTCAATGGGACAATTTCCATTTCAAGTTTCACAACCCTGTACGCATAATAGTTTTGCTCCTTTGAGCCTCCCATAAATGGGGTAATGTGAGCCTAGACAATGTTAGAGGTCGGTAACTATCCAAACAGCACTTCCTTAACCCTTGTACAGATGTTTAACTGTTTGGTTCTAGAGCAGAGAACTGGCTGCGCATTCTCTGGTAGGTCTTAAACTCTTGCCTCTAACATAGTACCCTTCGGTACTGAGTCTGGTCAGATTTGGGCTTTGACAAGCCCCCGCCTTTAGGCGTGGGGTTTCTGACACTATCTCAATTTATATACCC
>NZ_JAMZMM010000034.1 GCF_024178385.1 Limnofasciculus baicalensis BBK-W-15
CGTCGTCAGAGTCAGATGTGTAAAAGAGCCAGTTTTGTTAAGCTATCTACCTTATGGCTCAATAAAGTGTTAGATACTTGAGACTGTTAAAGGATAGATAAAATCTAAGAGCAATTTAAAGAGTACGACAGTATGCACATAAGCGAAATTACTCATCCCAACCAACTCCACGGCTTGTCGATTCGTCAACTCGAAGAAATTGCCCGTCAAATCCGGGAAAAGCATCTGCAAACAATAGCCAAGAGTGGTGGGCATCTAGGACCTGGGTTAGGAGTGGTGGAATTAACCATCGGGTTATATCAGACTCTCGACTTAGATCGAGACAAGGTAATCTGGGATGTGGGACACCAGGCTTATCCCCACAAGATGATTACGGGACGCTACCATCAATTCAACACCCTACGGCAAAAGGATGGCATTGCGGGCTATCTGAAGCGCTGCGAAAATAAATTCGACCATTTTGGTGCTGGACATGCTTCGACGAGTATTTCCGCTGCCTTGGGGATGGCACTAGCGCGGGACCTCAAAGGGGAAAACTTCAAATCAGTAGCAGTAATTGGCGATGGCGCATTGACTGGCGGGATGGCTTTGGAAGCAATTAACCATGCTGGACATTTGCCTCATACCAGATTGTTGGTGGTACTGAATGACAATGATATGTCAATTTCGCCTAATGTGGGGGCGATTTCTCGTTCCTTGAATAAAGTCCGCCTCAGTGCCCCCGTGCAATTCTTAGCCGATAATTTGGAAGAACAATTTAAACATCTTCCCTTCTTTGGTGAGTCTCTATCCCCAGAATTACAGCGGATGAAAGAGGGGATGAAACGTTTGGCAGTACCAAAAGTAGGGGCAGTTTTTGAAGAACTTGGCTTTACTTATATGGGACCAGTTGATGGTCATAATTTAGAAGACTTGATTTCTACCTTCAAAGCAGCACATACTTATGAAGGACCAGTCTTAGTTCATGTGGTGACGACGAAAGGGAAAGGATATGCGATCGCAGAAAAAGACCAAGTAGGCTATCATGCTCAAAATCCCTTTGATTTAGTCACAGGGAAAGCGATTCCCTCCAATAAACCTAAACCCCCCGCCTACGCCAAAGTCTTTACCCATACTCTAGTCAAACTTGCCGAAAATAATCCTAAAATAGTCGGGATTACCGCAGCAATGGCAACCGGAACTGGTTTAGATAAACTCCAAGCTAAACTACCGAAACAATATATAGATGTCGGTATTGCCGAACAACATGCCGTGACTATGGCAGGAGGTTTAGCTTGCGAAGGAATGCGTCCGGTAGTAGCAATTTATTCCACCTTCCTCCAACGAGCATACGACCAAATAATTCATGATGTTTGCATCCAAAACTTACCAGTATTTTTCTGTCTGGATCGCGCTGGTATCGTGGGTGCAGATGGTCCGACTCACCAAGGCATGTATGATATTGCCTATCTCCGCTGCCTTCCCAATATGGTAGTAATGGCTCCCAAAGATGAAGCAGAATTGCAACGAATGATCGTAACTGGGATTGACTATACTGATGGTCCTATTTCCATGCGCTTCCCACGGGGTAATGGACATGGTGTTCCCCTAATGGAAGAAGGATGGGAATCTTTACCAATAGGTAAAGGTGAAATCCTCCGAAGTGGGGATGATGTTTTATTATTGGGATATGGGACAATGGTTTATCCCGCCATGCAGGTAGCAGAAATTCTCAGCGAACATGGGGTTGAAGCTACAGTAATAAACGCCCGTTTTGTTAAGCCCCTCGATACTGAATTAATTTTGCCTTTAGCCCAACGGATTGGTAAAGTAGTTACTTTGGAGGAAGGCTGTTTAATGGGTGGTTTTGGTTCAGCGGTAGCGGAAGCTTTGCTAGACAATAATGTTGTTGTTCCTGTCAAGCGTTTTGGTGTACCGGACAAATTAGTAGATCATGCTACGCCAGAAGAATCCAAAGCGGATTTGGGTTTAACTAGTTCCCAAATGGCGGAACAGGTATTAGCTGCATTTTTTGCCAAGCAACCTGTGGGTGTTCGTTAATTCAGTATCCCCCCTAGGGCGTATTTTATTTACCCTAGGAGGGCGCGGCAGAAGTTTCTCTCCAGTTTCATTGATAGTGGGTTTTTCTCCCCTGCTCCCTCCTCACAACTGATGGGAAATTTGCTGCCCACCTGGACCAGGAGGGCGAAGCATTTGGATAGAAAACATTTGGTTTTACCGATAAGTTATCGCCCAAAGGCTTCGCCCCTACACCTAATTTTGGCCGTTGATTTAGGGGAATCTAAAAGTAAAAACGTAGAAGAGGCATCTTGCCTGTCAGGTTAAAATCATTTTTTATATTAAAATAATTATGACTCAAGAATTAATAGACCTCAGAATCAGCATTATAGAAGGGCGCTACGCAGATGCTTTGACAATAGTCGATGAACTAGAGGGAATGAGTAAAAAAGCGATACTGCATAATATCGAATCCTTTTTAGTCCGGCTCCTGGTTCATTTAATTAAGAACCAAATTGAATTACGTTTAACTAACTCTTGGGTAGCGTCAATTTCCGATTCTATCCTGCAAATAAAAAAACTCAATATCAAAGATAATAAGACATCATACTATATCGAACGAGATGAATGGCAACCTTTATTGGTCAAAGCTTTTGAAGCAGCAATTCGCCCAGCAAGTGTAGAAGTAGAGGGAGGGAGATTGACTCCATATCAGTTAAAAGGAAGACTAGATAAAAACCACCTGATTGAAATAGCAATAGACTTATTACTTCTCACTTACGAATATGAGGAAGAAGATTTGCCAGATGGCATCGATACTCACTTAATTCAATTACCAGGTGGTGAAGGTTGGCTAGAAGGGAAGTAATGAGATAAACTTGTGAAAATAAGTGCTAATTTCAAAATAAGATTAAGTTGAATTACTACGAACCTCTATGACTTCACCCACAAACCAAGTTTACCCCATTGTTTGGCAAGACGATCGCGTGATGCTAGTTGACCAAACCCAATTGCCGAATAAATACGCCGTAGTTGAAATCAAGTGCTGTGAGGATATGGCAACGGCGATTACAACCATGATAGTCCGAGGCGCACCTGCAATTGGAGTGGCTGCTGCTTACGGAATGTATCTGGGGGCGCGAGATATTGAAACTGAAGATAGCGAAACCTTCTTTCAGGAATTGGAAAAAGTAGCGCAGCTATTGCGACAAACTCGTCCGACAGCGGTAAACTTATTTTGGGCGATCGCACGTATACTGAAAGCAGCCAGTGAAACTATTGGCTCCGTAGCTGAGATTAAGGAAGCATTACTGGAAACGGCAAAGGCGATTCAGCTAGAAGACTTACAAACCTGTCATGCAATTGGCGATCGCGGTTTAGAGGCTTTACCAGCAAATCCCGATAAGTTATGTTTACTAACATACTGCAATGCTGGGGCACTAGCTACCGCAGGATATGGTACAGCTTTGGGTGTAGTCCGTTCAACCTGGCGGGCGGGGCGACTAGCGCGAGTTTACGCTTGTGAAACTCGTCCTCGTTTGCAAGGTGCTAAACTAACATCTTGGGAATGCGTACAAGAAGGGATACCCGTAACTTTAATTACCGATAATATGGCAGCCCACTGTATGAATCGAGGACTAATTGATGCAGTAGTTGTTGGTGCGGATCGGATTGCGGCGAATGGAGATACAGCTAATAAAATTGGTACTTATAGTGTAGCCTTAGTTGCCAAAGCACACAAGATTCCCTTCTTTGTCGCAGCGCCTTTATCTACGATTGATTTTGAATTAGCTACGGGTATGGAAATTCCCATTGAAGAACGTCATCCGTCGGAAATCTATCAAGTAGGAGAGACGGTAATTTGTCCCCCTGGAGTGGAGTTTTATAATCCTGCTTTTGATGTTACTCCGGCAGAATTAATTGCGGGAATTATTACTGAGAAGGGTGTAGTACCTCCTGATAGTTTGCACAAGTTGCAATTTTAGGAGTTGGGGAGTGGGGAAGAGAGTATTGAGTTTTGATTTTTGAGTTTTAATTCAAAACTGAGAACTCAAAATTGAGAACTATTCCGGGGAGTGGGGAGTGGGGGATTTTAGAGCCAAAAGAGGAATCCATGAAACAGTTCAAGATTGTGATAGAGAAGCACTCCGATGGATATGTTGCTTACCCAATCGGTATTATAGGTGCGATAGTTGGGCAGGGAGACACCTATGAAGAAGCTTTATCAAATGTGAAATCTGCGATTGCTTGTTATGTAGAGATATTTGGCAAGGAAATGCTAGAGGATACCCCCTCTGTCGAGGTATTCATTGCTGAAGCGGGGGTCGCAGTTTGATGCCAAAATTTCCAATTGATGTCCCAAAGAATCGAGTTATTAGAACCTTTGAGTTGTTAGGCTTCGAGATTGTTCGCGAAAGGGAGCATATTGTCATGCGACGCGAAAATAAAGATGGGACAGTGACACCACTGGTTATGCCGAATCACTCGAATATTAAAAGTGGATGATTGCCTTATTGGGGCTGAGTGTAAACTAGCCACTTAGGTTCTGAGTTGTTATCTTGTGCAATAACTCAAAGGCTACCAATAGCCCAGACTATAGCGTCAGCTCAGTGTGGGTAGTTTACTCGTACTTTTCGTTGGGGGAGTACGTCAATTTATGAAATGATAGAGAATATTCCCTTCAGCGAAAAGAAGACTAACACATGAAACGGTTGATTCAAGGTTTGCATGAATTTCAAACCACATACTTCAACACTCACCGGGAACTATTTGAGTTGCTGTCTCAGGGGCAGCATCCCAAATTCCTTTTTATCACTTGTTCCGACTCTAGAATTGATCCCAATCTGATTACCCAAACTGAACCTGGTGAAATGTTTATTATCCGCAATGCGGGTAATATTATCCCACCTTATGGGGCCACAAATGGTGGGGAAGGGGCTGCGGTTGAGTATGCGGTTCATGCGTTAGGGATTGAGGAAATTATAGTCTGCGGGCATTCCCACTGCGGGGCGATGAAGGGATTGTTAAAGATTGAAAAGCTGGAAGATGAGATGCCAGCAGTTTATCAATGGCTTAAACATGCTGAAGCGACTCGCCGGATTATGAAGGAACATTATCAGGGATACGAAGGTGAAGATTTGCTTAATGCTTCGATTCAGGAAAATGTTCTCACTCAGTTAGAAAATCTCCGCACTTACCCAGTAGTCCAATCTCGACTCAAAGCTGGTAAAATGCACCTTCATGCTTGGGTATATGAAATTGAAACGGGAGAGGTTTTGGAATATAACGCCCTCCAAGGTCAATTTTTACCGCCAAACACTCAGTTTGGTAGAATTGCATGGCTATCGAAGGAACAGCAAGAGCGGATTTATAAGGGTTCTTATAGCAAAAATAGCTGAGAATTAAACAAAGGAATGGGGTTAAAACTGTCTAACAAAACTAGGCTGTTTTAACCGCTGTATTTATCTGTGATTTTGTCACTTTATCCTGATATTGATATCATCGGTGGCAATGTCGCTACAGCAGAAGCGGTATTAGACCTAATTGAGGCGGGTGCTGATGCCATCAAAGTAGGTATTGGTCCTGGTGCGGTTTGTACAACTCGGCTAGTTGCTGGTGCTGGAGTTCCCCAATTGACTGCAATTATTGAATGCGCTACTGAAGCACGTAAACAAGGTATCCCAATTATTGCCGATGGTGGTATCCGTACTTCTGGAGATATTGCTAAAGCAATAGCTGCCGGATCGTCAACAGTGATGTTGGGAAGTATGTTGGCAGGAACAGATGAAAGTGCGGCTCAGTTAGTAGAAAGAGATGGACATCTCTACAAAATTTCCACTGGTTTTCCCAGTTTAGGTGTAGAACTAACCCTCAAGCAAATTAGGAATGAAGAAGTTACAGAAGATGAAGTCAAGGAGTATGTAGCAGAAGGAGTAGATGCAACATTTGAGTACAAAGGATCAGTGGCAGAAGTACTTACCCAACTTATAGGTGGATTGCGTTCAGGCATGAGCTACTCTGGTAGTCTGTCAATTCCAGAATTTTGGGAGCAAGCTCGTTTTATTCAAGTTACAGCGGCGGGACAAGCGGAAAACAAACCACATATTCAGACGCAAAATATCCAAGTTCATCCCGACTATCGAAATCTCGTTGCACAAAAAAATTCGTGGATTGACTTTAATGTCTCTCCAGAATGAATTTTTGATTTTCCAGCATTTAATTAATCTGGGTTTTGAAGTCAACGATGTCAGTTGTCCTCATGGTGCATTTGGAGAGTTTTTGACGCTGGTTGAAACACCAATTCCGTCTTCAGAAATCCTCCATGCAACTCTGAATTTCGACAAAAGAACGAAAATAGTTGTGGTCGCTCAAAATATAAAATCTGCCTTAAAAGAGCTTTCGATATTTGATTTTGAAGTCCATACAGAACCATACATCAAACGTGGTAAACGTCAAGGTGAACGATTAGGGATAGTCGTCAACCGCACGATTGAATATCAGTGGACTGAATATTAACAATATCAGATCGGTACATGAGATTACTAACCCGATCAAGGAGGTTATACAGCAATGATTGGAATGCCCAAGTTAACGACTCTAGTTTACTGTGTGGAAAATGACCAAGTTCTACTCGCACAAAGAAAAAAAGAACCATTTATCGGATACTGGATCGCTCCGGGCGGTAAGATTGAACCTGGAGAATCCCCTTACCAATGTGCTGTTCGGGAACTGTTGGAAGAAACGGGTTTATCTGCCCAAAATCCACAACTCAGGGGGGTTGTTACCGAAACTTCTGCCCGCCCAGATTGGCAGTGGATGATATTTATCTATGTCGTAACTCGCTTTAGCGGAACGCTGATTTCTGATGAAAGTGAAGGGATTCTAAAATGGTATCCCTTAGCCAACCTTGTCGATTTGTATATGCCAGAGGCAGATTGCATATTCTTGCCGAAAGTGCTAGATCTTAACCTACCAATTTACCAAGCCACATTTCATTATGATGATACTTTGTCGCTTAACAAAGTGACTGAACATCCGGCATGGGGAGCTGAAACTACCACGGTTTTCAAGGCAGAAACTTTGGTCTAGCAATCCATGGACAAAGCCGGTTTTATAAATGCTGTAGACTGAGAAATTGAATAAGTCACATAGTGTTATTTATTCATTACGAAAAAACTTGATAGAGGGTGAAGAAGGTATGTTTGAAACGATTGCTTTCGATGGTGACGATACATTGTGGCATAATGAGATAATTTTTCAGGATACACAGGCATTGCTTTACAAAATGTTAAAGCCTTATGCTGATGAAGAAGTTATCCTCCAAGAATTATCCAAGATAGAGAGGTCTAACTTGCCCCTATTTGGTTACGGAATCACAGGTTTCATTTTATCAATGATCGAAACAGCCCTAGAGATTTCAGGGGGACAGATTCCTCAAGCCAAAATTCAAGATATTATTAATTCGGGTAAGGAGATGCTAGAAGCCCCGCTTGAGCTACTCCCTGATGTTAGATCTACTTTAGAAGAATTAATAGATTCCTACAATCTGCTGCTGATTAGTAAAGGTGATTTAATGCACCAAATGAATAAGGTAGAGCTTTCCGGTTTAGCTGAACTGTTTTCTATAATTGAAATCGTTCCCGAAAAGAATAAGCATACTTATAAAAAGATTTTCCACAAACACGAGATCATGCCTTCATCTTTCATGATGGTTGGTAATTCCATGCGGTCTGACATTTTGCCAATCCTGGAGATTGGTGGTAGCGCCGTATATATACCCTATCATGTCACTTCTCATGTGGAGACGATCGCCAATGAGGATATACCATCGGATCGTTTCTGGCAGTTAGAATCTTTTCAAGAGCTACCACAACTTCTGAGTTTACTGCATCAAGTTTAAAACTTTGGCGATCGAACGACTCCTGAGCCAGTATTTTAGGGATTCGAGGCTCTATTTATTCCAGCTTATATATTGAAAAAAGATTTAATCTTGTCTTCTTACCTACAGTGCTTTTCTATGGTACAGTGATCAGGCATCTTGAGTATTTAAACATTCGCGATCGATTGAATCATGCAATATTCTAAAATTTGAACAGGGGTTGAGAAATGTCGATTTTAGACATCAAGCTACCAATTCACGAAACTTTTCAAAGTACGGTTCAGGGTGAAGGATACTGGACTGGAGCATTGGTAGACTTTATCCGCTTGTCTGGTTGTCCAGTGGGCTGTCCTTGGTGCGATACAGGTTACGCTGATGGTGGAGCAAATTTACCGCGAGTGGAACGTTCAATCCATGAACTTTTAGGAGAACTCAAATCTCCCAGAGTGGTAATCAGTGGTGGAGAACCATTCATTCAGAAGCATTTACCTGAATTGGTTCAAGCTTTGCTAACCGCAGGCAAACAGGTTAGTATTGAAACTTCAGGAGCGTTCTGGAAAGAAATTTCTCCAGAAGCTTGGATTACCTTATCACCAAAGCAACATATTAACCCTAAATACCCAGTACAAAAACAGTTTTGGAGCCGAGCTAATGAAATCAAGATCGTGATAGAAACTGGTACAGAAATACAGTTTTATCAAGAAGATATATCGATTCACAATCATCAATTGGTTTACCTACAACCTGAGTGGAATAGTTCATCAAAATCACTGTCTCTGATTTTGCAAATGCTACAACAGAGACCGGAATATAGACTTTCTTTGCAAACACATAAATACATCGGAGTACAATGACAAATCATCAGTGGCTAATAGCTAAAGAATTCCGGTTTGAAGCAGCGCATAAGTTGCCTTACCATGATGGAAAATGTGCTCGGTTGCATGGACATAGTTGGCGTGGGGTTGTTTATGTGGCGGGTGATACCTTGGTGGAAACAGGTCCTAAACAAGGCATGGTGATTGACTATTCAGACATCAAGAAATATCTTCAACCCCTAGTCGAAAATTATTTAGATCATTATGATTTGAATGAAACTACGGGTTTGGAATCACCAACCAGCGAGCAAATCGCCGCTTGGATCTATCAAAAATTGGAAGAAGCGGGATTAAAAGGGTTAATGGCAGTTAGAATTGATGAAACCTGCACCTCCATCTGCTTGTATTCTAAAATACGCATAGCTGGCTCGTTGAATTCCAGTGAAAGTTTGAATTTACTCAACACTCATCAAGGTGAGGATGGCGTGGGCATGAATTTAGCAACTATCCTATGATCAGTCAAAATAAATACAATCCCGATGCCTTGATCGTTAAATCAACCTTGCTCTTATCAAGTACACTAATTGTATTCGCAGCAGCCAGCTTGACACCTGCTCTGCCAGCAATGCAAGAACATTTTGCAGATTTAGACAATGTTGGCTTGTGGGTAAAACTGGTGATCGCGATCCCTTCTTTGTTTATACTTTTGGGAGCGCCAGTAATCGGGATTGGAGTTGATTATGTAGGGCGAAAATTAATCCTAGTTATTTCAATTATTCTATTTGGCTTATTTGGAACTTTAGGGTTCTTTATCCATTCCATCTTCGGAATTCTGGTGAGTCGTGCCCTATTAGGTTTGGCTACGGCTGGGATTACCACCTCTGTCATCACATTAATTGGTGACTATTATTCTGGACAGGCGAGAGTGAAGTTATTAGGACTACAAGCTGCATTTATTGGTATTGGTGCGGTAACTGCATTGCTGATTGGTGGTGTTTTAGCTGATTATAATTGGCGGAATCCATTTCTGATCCATCTGCTTGCTTTTTTGCTATTGCCACTGATTTTATTCGTCATTAGGGAACCAGAAGGAATGGTGAAGAAGCCGCAATCTTCATCAACAGAATCTGCCCAGACGACACTAAATCAGCCCAGTGATGAACAACCAAAATCCCAGTCTATCGAGGTGAGTGTACCAAAGAAATTGTTGCTATTTATTTATTTCACGGCTCTGTTGGGAGAAGTGATGTTATATCTAGTTCCCGTACATTTGCCATTTTACCTGCAAGCTATGACTGGCGCTAATGCCAAGCAAAATAGTATAGCAATTGTGGCGATGTCGTTGTTTTTCATTATCGGTTCCTTATTGTTTGTCAAACTAAAAGAGCGACTAGATTACATGACTGTGGTTGTTGTATCCCTTGGTCTTGTGAGTATTGGTTATGAAATCGTTGGCTTGGTAAACGACTACAGATTGGTTCTATTGGGGTTGACAATATGCGGACTAGGTGCAGGGTTTTTAATCCCCAATTTAGATTCTTGGCTAACAGCTATTGTACCCGCTACCTATCGTGGACGTGCAGTGGGAGGGCTAACCGCATCAACATTTCTCGGGCAGTTTTTGTCACCAATTCTTACTCAGCCACTCATTCAAAACTTGGATTTTGATCTTGATACCGCCTATGGATTGGTATATATTATTTCCGGCTATGTGTTGACTGTATTTGTTATTGTTACCTTTATAATTGAGCAGGTAAAGAAAGAGAATTTGGAAGTAGAATCACTAGAATGATATACTGCTAAACCAAAAATTTTTACGGCAAACAAAACGTCAGTATCTACTTCCTCCTGAGATTGAAAAAGCAGTTATTCACTAAGGCATCAACGGATCATATTGATAATCTAAATATCAGAAAAATTGGAGGAATTACTTCCTTGCTACCATACAAGTTGTTACTGTGTAATCCGGGTGAAAATCATCTAGTTCCTCAGACGATAACTCTTCTGCTGAAATTCCCATAAAACCGGCTATAAGTGTTAAAGGATTACCGTAAAGATACAACCTTTATTGGGAAAAATCTTGAAATAACTGTTTCATTCCATCAGGAAGTGGTCTCCACTAATCTACAGGAGCGTCATGTAATCTCTGGGCATTGGGTACCATAGCAAAACATTGACCGCCAACTTTCAGCCAACTGTAAATATTTTTGACAACCACCCAAGGCTCACGACAATGTTCCAAGACATTAAATATTACTACTGTGTCTAGAGATTCTGGTTCGATTATGCTTGGATCATGTGCATTTCCAACCAAAGTAACTCCTGATCTTGCAAGAATATCGAGGGTTTGATATCGAGTGGCGTTATGAAACTGATAAACTTCTTTATTTAGCAAGACTCCGCCGATTTCTAATACATTTCCTACAACTTGCTCTCGAATTTCGCCAATAAACTTATCTAAATAACGGTACTACATCAAGGTAAATCCACCATTAACACAAAGATACTGTCCCGTGGTAAATCCAGACTCAAGACTGGCAAAGTAAAGCACGGCTTCAGCAATATCATGAGGAGTTCCCCAATGCTGCATGGGGATACTTGTAAGGTAACTATCTTTGATTTCCTGAGATGCATTTTCATGGCGTTCTACAGGAATCCATCCCGGAGCAACTGCGTTTACTGTGATTCCAAAGGGAGCCAGTTCTGTTGCCATGCTGCGGGTAAACCCGAGTTGTCCACTTTTGGCTGTCACGTAAGCACTAAAGTTATTGACTCCCCGAAAACAAACATCACTACTAATATTGATAATTCGTCCCCATCGTTTTTCCTTCATCGAGGGTAAACAAGCACGAGTCAGCAAATAAGGACTCTTGACAAAAAAGTCGAGCATTGTCTGGAAATCCTGCCAGGTATACTCTTCAAATGGGAGTTCAGCTTGTTTTCCTGTCGCATTCAATACTAAAATATCTACTGCACCCAGTTGTGAGGAGATCTCATCATACATTTGTGCCACATCTTCTTCTTGCGTGACATCACCGCGCACCAAAATAGCTGTACAGCCTAAATCTTGTAATTCTGCTAACGTATTTTCTGCCTGGGATACGCGATTGTGGTAGTTAATTGCAACTTTAGCACCTGAATCAGCTAATCTCAAAGCGATCGCTTTCCCCAATCCCGCAGAACTTCCCGTTACTAAAGCAATATGCCCATTTAGAGACAATGACATAATCTAATTCTCTGAAGCACTATTTTGTATCATTTTGTAAATCGTACATCATATTTTGCCGAATAGATTATTTTTTGTGCTATTTTCACTATAAGTTTACACATTTGTACATCAATTTTGGGTAGCAAGGCAATGGCTTGGTTTGCCTATTGTATCAGCACTTCTACCCAAATAGCGTAATCGTCACGTATTACGCCATACAGTGCAAAATGTAGCTAGAAAGAAAGATTGTCACACCAAACAGAAGGTAATTATTTAGACATGAACCAACCTAAACGGCTTGCTATTTATCTCTTTTCTTACGATGGCATTGCTACTTGGTGTTGTGGGGTGGGTAGTATAACCAAACAATTTATTCACTCAATGCCTGTCGTTGCTGAATATTTACAAGAGCATGGTTTTGAGACAGTGTTCTATGCTGGGACACCATTCTATCATCCCGAATGTTCCTGGTATAGTCCAGAAATACTGCATGAAACTGAAGAAATATGCAGATCGCTATCAGGAGATGTTCTTTATCACTTGAATGGCACTGAAGGGGATGATATGTATGTTGATATTGAGCAGTGGAAAGCCACATCAGTTGGGGCAGCAAATATCGTCATCAACTACTTTCAAAAACATGAATTAAATATTGTATTTACTACCGATCCACCCTACTGTGGTGTAAGTTCTTTTCTGTTTCGCCAATTATCTCACTTCAAAGGCAATAAACCCATTGTTGTTTGGATTCCCCATAGTACCGCATTGATTCATGAGAAAAACACCAATGAAACTAGGTATAACTGGGAAAAGCAAGCTGTCTTTGATGCCAACACCCA
The DNA here is from genome assembly GCF_024178385.1 of Limnofasciculus baicalensis BBK-W-15. Lineage (GTDB taxonomy): Bacteria > Cyanobacteriota > Cyanobacteriia > Cyanobacteriales > Coleofasciculaceae > Limnofasciculus > Limnofasciculus baicalensis. The sequence goes on from NZ_JAMZMM010000034.1 coordinate 12,739, forward strand.
CAAAGAATGTTTTGTTGCCTATTGTAATAATTTCATTAAAAATCATTTAATTAACGAGTATCAGGCATCTTTAGAGAGTTTAGTTCCTTTAATTAATGGCTTGCCTTTAGTTGAAAATAAAACTAGATATAATCCTCAAGAGATTATTAAAAAATATGGATTACCATCCGATTGCGATCTTGTCTTTGCGGGGGGTAGGGCGGCAAAATACAAAGGTTTTGAGTACTTAGTCAAGGCGTTTGCTGAATCTCAAAAAGACCATACAGCGGAACTGGTGCTTATGGTGACAAGTTTGGCAACTTCTCAAACTGAAGGAACTTACTCGGAGATTATCAAACTATTTGAAGAGCTGCAAGTTCGTGGCAAAGTTATTAATAATTATATTTCCCTGGAGGAACTGAAAGCAATTTTCCGATCGCCAAAGGTGAAAGCCGTTGCGATCCCATCTCTGGCGGAACCTTTTGGGATGATTCCCTTAGACGTTAGAGATGCGTGTGATGAAAATGGACCGGTTCTAGTTTGCTCGCAAGTCGATGGTTTGAAGGAATCAACTGTTCATGGTGAAGATGGTTTTTTAGTGGATGTTGAAAACACCAGTCAATTTGCTCAAACTCTCACTCGTGCTGTAAATATGTCCTTTGAGGAGCGGAAAAAGTTCTTGATGAAGGGTAAGGAAACATTGCAACGCAAATACAATTACCCGAAGAATATTGCTGACTGTATTTTAAAAATAGTAGATCGGGGAAAAACAATAGATGAACGGATAGGGAATCTTCCATCTTAGGAATTCTATTAATTGTAAACTGCTTCAACTCCTCCACCAACAAAGTATCATTAGAAGCTGTTCTAGCCCCAGCCTGCGCCGTGTTTCATGGCTTCAATTTCCGTGCGTCGGTAACACCTTTTCTAGTTCCGATTTAGCACTATCAGTTGGACGGAGTTGAGAAAAAACTCGATAAGCGTCCAAATCCAAATCGGAAAATTTATCTGGATTATCCCCATCCATCTTAATTAAATTGTATTGAACATCATCTGCATAAATAGCAAAGGCAATCTTGAAGACTTCAAAAAACATAATCACCCACTTACAATCCTCTTCCGGATAATTCACATAGTATTCAATTAACTTAGCGACAGAAGTCTCCAGATGATTGCGAGCATTGGGACAAATCAGAATAATTTTGAGCAGTAAGATTGCCAAAGGAATATGATGACCTTGAGACATTAACCAAATAAATATTTCGGAAGGTTTATTTCTATCTTCAGTAGTAAAATAATCAATCAATCGATTGCAGGTTCTGAGGAGTAAGGCATCATCTAGTGGTTCTTCATGATAATCTACATAAAGATCTACCAATTTTTCTGTTAGCTTGTCCTCTAAGGTATTACAGATAGTGTTATTTGCTAAGGAAAAGACCAAGTATTTGGGCAAACAATATTTGAAATGCCGATAATTAATGGTCTTGCTTTGCTCCATAAACAGATGGGCTAAATGTTCATAGTTAAAAATGCCATTTTTAGCGACAATCTTTTTAATAAAATTGAGAACATTATCGCCCAGAGCTGTGGGATTATTGCTAATTCTCTCTTTGTGAATAGCTGATTGCAATCGCGCCGTGTACATCGCTAATTCTAACTTAAACTGTTCTTTCAGTTTTAAGGAAAGCGCCCTCGCAGCTTCTCGTTGTTCTACCGGATTATTAAGGTTAGTATATTGGGGTACTAATAGATAGGATTGGTAACGATTACTCCAATGTTCTTTTTCTGCGTATCTGGAGACAAATAATTTTAATTCATTATATTCTGATCCGTTGATAAAGTTCCACAACCATGTTCTTTGCCGAGTCAGAGTTGGGGATAGGGTGCGTTGCGGACTCCTAACTTCAACGAAAAGCTCAACTAATTCTTGAATGCTGGCATGATTCCTGGAAACATACCAGTTATTAATTAGAATGTAGCAAGCTCGCTTAATTGTATCCCTGAATTCTTTTTCATTATTCGCAAAAATTAGTTCTGATATGGCTTTAATTATCTCTGGATTACCAGTAGCAGCGTTATAATCGATAAACGAATATCTAAATTCCTGCAAAACTGCTGCTGGAGACTTTTCCTTAACAATATCCAGCAAAAACTGATAGATGCTTTCTTGTGCTTCCTGAATATCTACCCCTAGCTTGTTGAGCTTGCTGGGGGAGTTATTTGGAGGACTTTTTGATAGAACATCCCTTACCATGAACATCCTCTTGGACAGTTACGCCCTGAAGTAAAGGTGTAATATTAACAAATTAATCGGACATTGTGTTGATACAGTTATTTATCTGGACTGTGGGCTAAGGACATTTAATATCCTTTAACCGTAGCTTAACATTATCCCCCGCTAACCGCAACGGTATGGCGGAGGTCTTCTCGGCAGTTAAGCTAAACTATAGCGCTGCGCTCCTCGTGTAGTTACAGATTACAATATGGATGCTCGATCGGTAAAAGTTTAGAACAGCAGTCGCCAAGGCTGTTAGGAGAAGGGGGGGCACTAGAGTGAAACCCGAAATCCCAACTCAAGCTACTTCTGAGTTCGATTTCTAATCACCCTTAAACTCAGAAACCACAACACAGGAACATTTTTGTTTAACATCCTACCCATTACCTATTCCCCATCCCCTAAACCACCGCTACGATCGAGAAAATCAGTAATCTCCTGATAAAAAGCCTGTCCCTTTCCCCTGCTGCTACTTGCAGTCACCAATAACCTTAAAACTTCCACAAGCGAACTAATCGTAGCATCAAAAATCAATGCAAAAAGCTGGCTTAAATCATCTTGGTTTTGTTGCCCGTAGGCTAAAGCATTAATATAATCATTGCGGATTTGGTTATTAATCACCACGATAGGATAGCCAGCACGGATTAAGAGTAAATTCATTAATAATCTAGCGCTTCGACCATTCCCATCGCGAAAAGGATGGATAGAAACAAAACGATAATGAGCCATAGTAGCATATTCAACTGGATGGAGATTTAAGGCAGATTCAGAATTCAGCCAGATCGCAAAATCTCCCATTAATTGAGACAAGAAATAATGGGGAGGATAACGATAATTCGTTCCTGCCGCCATCACATCCAGAGTGCGATAACTACCTGCTTCCTCCGGGTTAATTTTGCGGAGAATAAGATTGTGAATTTGTTTGATTTCCCATTCATTAATCTCCGTATCTTTTTGGGCTAAACTTTCAATATAATCGATCGCCTCCTTATGCCCAATAACTTCTAAATGTTCGTCAAGGGTTTTGCCTCCCACAGTAATGCCCTTCGTTAAAACTAATTCCGTTTCACTTTGGGTTAAAGTATTACCCTCAATGGCATTTGAGTTATAAGTAAAGCGAACATCATAGAGCTTTTTGAGTTCGGTGACGAGGGTGGAATCGAACGGTCTAAACCCATCTAGCCAAGCTTTTAGTTTATCGATTCGTTCTAATTTAAGCCGATAATTCATCATTAAATAGTTGTCGATCGAAGAGGTTAATGAAAATTCTTTTTGTTGACCTAAAAGAATTAGCTTTTGAATGAATTTCTCGTATAGTTGAGTCTCCATCTTTGAAAACATTCCTCCAAATTTCTTCTTATATAAAATTGAGCCACAAAAATATATTTTCTATGTCATGAATAGCAGTAGGAGATATCTCAACTCGGTAGGTCATATTTTTTTTGAAGCTCTTCAAAAGCTTGATGAATAGAAACCCCTTCGCCTCGATCGAATTCCCCTAAGCTTTGACGAATACCTGCAAGAGTTTCAAGAAGTTCTAACCGATTCAGTAGTTTTTCATAACTTTCCGCATCCTGAAGCACAGCAACCGCTTTACCATTAATGGTAATTACGATTGGTGTTTTATCTATTTCAAACTGATGAAGCAACTCAGGAGCTTCCTGTTGAAATTGGTTCAGAGGACGGCTATGGGAGAGGTTAAGCATGGTGTTCACTTTTTTTGAGTGTTGTTAACAATTTAGCAAAATAATATTTTTATTGCTTAGATTATAAAAGCACCTCAATCCCCAACTCCTGACAAAATCCACGAATCAGGCGATCGTTCTCCGACCTTGCGCGATCGAGCATCTCTATTGATTCTACCAATTTTCTGTAGGTCAAACTCGATCGAGATTCCGAACCATTTCCAAGGTGAGACAGCGTTTGCGGCATAACGGCTGGCGGCTCACCGGACAGACTTGAACCTCGAATCAAAACTAATAGTGTTTGCTTCCGTTCCGCGTGCAGCCGCTTGTTATGTCTTTAGCATCAGGAGCTAACTTTAGCCTAAGACCCGAATGAACTTTTAAGTATTGAAAATATAGCAAAATGACTTATGAACTCCCACGCTTATACACTTTCCATTGTTCAGATATACTTCTAGCTTTTCCGCGTTTTAGATCTTTTTCGTAATCTTTCAAGAGTTCCATAGATAGACTTTGCAACTGAGTTGTGTTTTTAGAAACCTTTTTGTAATCAAAGGCAGCATTGTTTTCGTCCTTCAAAAAGTAGTTTAGATCAACAATAATATTGCTGCTAAGGATATCAGCTATTATTCTCTTAAACTCACTTATATCATTACTATTTGACACAATGTTTAATTTATTTGTGTATATAGCTTTGCCAACATCATCATCTTGCATAATCTTAGAAATAACATATAGTAAAAAATATTTTGTTGCAGAATAGTAAGCATATTGTTTGTGATCAATTTGGTCTAATGTTTGCTCAACAACACACAAAATTTCATATGTAAGAATTATTCTTTTGGCATTAACTGCTGGTCTTCCAAATATTTTTGAATAATACTCATCAAAAATCTGTGACTTCTGGTGAGAGTTCCAAGGTTCATTCAGATCAAATGTTAATAGCATTCTTCCAGCATCTTCGTTGCTTATTACTTTGCCTTCACCCAACCTTTCTCCCCTCTTCACTGCAAATTCATAACCATCAATACTTTCAAATTCTTTCTTTAGCCTTTGCTGTATGGTCTGATTCGATTGGAGATCTCTAGGCTTGATAGCATTCTGATTGTTGCTATTAGTCGTAATTTTTTTTACAAGACCTACATCGTCGGTATTAAGCTTTATTATCTTTGTAAGTATCTTTAAATTTTCAGTAATGTTTTTCCTTTGGTTATAGAGAGTACTAATGCTTTGAGCACCATTTACTACAACATACTTACCTATAGTGATTTTGTCATTTTCATGCTTGGCGAAATCACAAATTATGGTAATCCCATTGTGATATAACTGAAACTTAACATGTTCATTCGGATCTAAGATGCTTTTTTTAATTGCTTTGTTGACTTTTGTTGAGCCTAAAGCCAGCCGTACATTTTGTTGAAATAAAGAAGCATCCTCAATTCCAGACATTTTCACTAAATCGCTGGCAAAAGCGGTAAATACCCATACCTCTGCTATCTTATCCAGAGTAGAAAAGTTTAGAGGGGTTACGTGAGAACAGTCAAAAACAAATTCATCATTAACTCCACCTTGTTTCTCAAAGTCTATATGTACTTCTACTATCTTTTTCTTGTCAAAAAGCTTAATACTCTCGTTAGAAGCTAAATATTCTTCCGCATTTTGATCGGCTGATGCATTAGTTATAAAGACACCTTTTACAATAAATCCATTTTCTATCTTGGTTTTTAACTTGAGATCTGCTACAAGCTTTTTAAGCATTTCATTAGCATTACCCTTCTCTATAAGCTTAATATTTTCAAGGGTTGAAAGCTGGTTAAGAGTTCCTGCAAACTCTTTTAAACTTGTATCACCAATGGTCTTATTTGCACTTTCAACAGTTTTAGATTGAAAAACTATAATTTCTTCATTTAATTCATCAACGTATAGTGCATCTATGCCTTTGTCTTGATGTCCATCACAGATTACATCGTCAGCAGACGTATCATCCATTCCAAAGATATTTTCTAAAAACCAATTTAGAAATGATCTACTGATACTTCTTTTCTTCTTTGTATAGGGTAACAACAAGGAAGATAAATTTGAGTAATCAAGTTCTGATTCTTGCATAAGTATTGTCTATATCTTGCTGACAGTTTCAGTATAGTATCAAACAAGATTGAGAGGATAGGGGGGTAGTTAGAATAGTCGCTAAATTCAGGAGACATAACTTATAATTATATCGCAGTTGCGGTACAATACTGAGTATAGCCGTATAATACCGCAGATTGACGATGTATGTCAACCCGTTATTACTCCCCATCGAAATCTTCTTTCCTCGATCGAGTTCGCCGCACGATTCGATTCAAACATATGAGCCGTCGTACCGAAAAAAGCTATCTTTATTATATTTTAGATTACATTTTCACGCACGAATCACTGTAATTAACCGACCCATTGGGCTAACCTGAATTTCAGTTTTCAGCCGTTCTTCTAATTCGAGCGCATTCTCGCGTCGATCGAATATAACCAACCACCCCTCATCTTGTCCCAATCGAGCCAAATATCCATCTAACTGTTCCAACCCTTTACTCAACGGATCGACTTTCCGAGTCCGCCAAACCTTCAGTTCAATGCCTAATGTGACCTCACCATAACGTAAACATAAATCCATCCTGTCTCGCCCGATCGCATATTCCCGTTCCAAAGTTCCCCCACCATTAATCACCCGATGCAGAAACGCCATCAGCACCAAATGCGGCGCAATTTCAGGGTAAGACGCACTCTTGAGTAAGGGTTCACCATGTTGCAGCCAAAAGCCGAGAAACGCTTGCAGGAGTGCTTCGGTCATCAGTTCACCGCGATCGTTCAACCAACTCGGACTGATCGTCGGTAAACTATCTTGCGGGCCTTGCGCCAAAACTCGTGGCAACACTTCTCGATAAATCGGATTAGCAATGACTAAACCCCCGGCTGGATCGCGTTTGAGCAAGCCCAAATCGACCAGATATTGGCGATCGTCATTAGAAGATTCTGGCAATTCTTGTCCGGCTAGTATCGGTTCGATAATTGCTTTGACTCGGTTTTCTCTGAGTCGTTCAGCCAAGCTATCTAAATGCGTATCCTGGCGTTTGATGATAATTTCTTTAGCTTCTAAAATATGTTCTGGTGTAATTTCTATAGATTCATCAATAACTAATTCTTCGACGATTTCTTTGGCTAAAGCATTCACTAACCAAGGTTGTCCTTGTGTTAATTCAAAAGCTAAGGCTACGGATTCAGGTGTAAAAACTTGTCCGGTATCTTGGGTATGTTGCCCGTAGAGTTCTGCGACTTCTGAGGCATTAAAATTTCTGAGCGTAATCGATCGCACTTTAATATTAAACGGACTGGATGTATTCAGGCGATCGCTACCACCCGCAGCCACTTTGTAATCGCGAACATCGCGCAAACCGATTAAGCCCACCGATTGCGGAAACGCACGAGGACGAGAGGGATAACCATTGCGTAACTGACGCAAAACCGACAGCAATACTTCATTTTGGAGCGAATCAATTTCATCGATGAAGATTGCTAAAGGGCGAGGTGAAGTTTGTGCCCATTGCCGCAAGGTTTCTTCAATTCCTTGTCCCACCTCCATTTCTTGTTTTGGTGGTGGCTGGAGCTCCGGTGGCAAATAGACTCGCGCCTCACTTCGCCAAGAACTTAAGATTGCTGCTTGGGCTTGTTGTGGATTGTCATTAAAGGGCGAACCTAACTCTACTGAAACAACGATCGCAGTGTACTGTCCGCTGTCAGTGAGTTGCTTGGCCAAAGCCAGCATTGCCGTGGTTTTACCAATTTGTCGGGGTGCGTGGATGACAAAATAGTTTTGCTGGGCAATGAGTCGCTCTAAATTCGGGAGGCGACGGGTTGCTGGCAACATATAGTGAATGTCATCGCGGCACGGGCCTGCGGTATTGAACCAACGTGGCATAGGTCAATTGGGGCGAATGGGGCTGCTCTCAGTTTACTTTACTGTTGTTGGAATGGGGTTCTGTTGTTGTTAAGTGGGGTTTGTACCGACTCATCGGGTCGAATTGAGAATCTTAGGCGGAATTATTAATTATCGATCGAGCTTCCGAATCATCTCCAAAGTCAGACAGCGTTTGTGAGATAAAGTTCGCGATCGCCGGAGGTAGATAACCTTTGCCATTAACCGACCATATTAGAACGTTCCAGTGCAGCGCGATTGTTATATAGCTACTACGATAACTGACCAACTAACGTCGCAGTCTCTCGATCTAAACCGACTAATGCTTCCTGGATCAAATCAACTTCGCGGGCTTCAAATAAAACCTCGCCACATTGATCGCAAACCCACGCTGGAATGTTGTCCCATGACACACGATAACCATTTCGATCGATCGTGAATGGGGCGGTTCCGCGTCGCATTTTAGCTCTACAGCACAAGCATTCCATTCTTACAGTCTCCCTCTAAAATCCGGTGTCCATTGGCTGGGATCGGGCAGATATGTAGAAACAATAAGCGCTTACTTGCCGCTTCTCGTACCTGCTCCAAGATGTCATCAGCCAATTTCTATTTACCCAATTAGATCGAAGCATATCTATTTATTCTACCAATTTTCTGTAGGTCAAGCTCGATCGAGATTCCGAACCATTTCCAAGGTGAGACAGCGTTTGCGAGATAACGGCAAAGTTGAGCGGTGGCAAATTACTTTAGCAGCACCACCAATATCTCGCGCCCATCCGCTCCAACGCAGTGTTAGACTCTCATTGACCTACAGGTATATATTTTTGCTGCCAAAAAGCCTTACTTCTTCTTCTTCCATTATTTCATCCATCTCTTCGATAATTTTTCTTTCAACTATTGAGCAATTGGTGATAAGTTTCTTGAGTTTATTGTTATTCAACCAGTCTGAATTCCACAATGAAACATTTGCCTCATTTAATTTCCTACATATTGGCTCCTCAAAGTGAATTTCATGATCAGTTTTTAGCACAATTCTCTGAATCCAGATTTCAAGATAGCCTATGTTTGGCAAAAGCCTGAATTTAGCAATGATTGCATTAAGAATTTTGATTTTCTCATCGCCAGAATTAATCAAAGAAAGGAATTTGCTGAGTATGGCTGCACCAATCGGATAAATTCTTGGATTTTTGAACATTATATCTACAAGAATACTGATCAAAACTAAAACGTCATCTCTATTATTTTTTAATCTTTTGATTTGAGCAAAAAACTTATCTAGTGCTTTACTCAAGCTTCCAGAATTAGGGTGTTTGCATGAAAAGTCATGAATAAGAAGTAGTTGTCCTTGTAAGTTTGCAATCTTTTTTTGACTTTTAATCCAGTCTAATTTATCTTGCTTAATTGAATTTGCAATTACATGATTTGAAGCAAGCGTCTTTTGTGAATTTAGTTTTAGACCTAAATCAACAAGAATTTCAGTTAAAAGTTTTAATATTAAATTACCATCTTGTGGGTTGTTTGTAAAAATCCTATAATCATCTCTATACCTTAAGATTTCATAATCCTCTATAGATGTGTCATGTATTTTTTGAGACAATTCTAAATCTGCATAACCTAAGACGATTTCAGCTATAAAATCCATCAATACACTGCCTTGTGGAATTCCATTTGTTTGTCCGAATGACATATCTTGGATGTAGTAATCAATAACATTACCAATTAGATTCCTATCATTTCTGTTATTCTTGGCAGATTCTCTTGTATGTAAAGCCCATGCTATTGAATGGGTGTATATGGAACCATAACAGTCAGAAATATCAGTATGTACAACATACTGATATTTAAGAGCTAGTTCAATTGATCCTTGCTCTACGGAATGCCACCAATTGCTTACAGTAGTTGCCCTGTCTGACAGTTCATCATCACTCTCGACAGGAAGACTGAGACATCTAATTTTTGAATTGCTCCTAAATTCCTCCATTCTACTTACGATTACATTCCAATTTTCTTCCTTTGAAATTTTATGGACAAGGGATACATATATTGCTGGATGAACTAACTGAAGGGGTCTCCAAGCGAATTTACCATCCTTATTGTTTAGAAATCTGTGATTGACATTTTCATAATCACAAGGGCGGGTTGTTTTTGTTTTTCCAGAAGCGTCAACATAGTTTCTATAGTAGTCAGATAGAGGCTTTTCTTGGATCTCTTGAGATATCTGCTCAAGAAGTTTCTGAAAGACAAAGTATTTTGGCAAGTCAAAGTTGTAGTAGCTTTCTTCTTTTAGTAAAAATCTTCGTGCATCAGCATAGGAGAAATCCAGAATTCTTTTCATTACTCTTTAATTATCAAGATTTCTCTTTGAAGTCTAACTTATAATTATATCGCAGTTGCGGTACAATACTGAGTATAGACGTATAATACCGCAGATTGAGGATGTATGTCAACTCCTTCTTACTCCCCATCAGAATCTCCTTTCCTACAGCAAGTTCGCCGCACACTTCGGCTCAAACATATGAGCCGTCCTACCGAAAAAAGCTATCTTTATTATATTTTAGATTACATTTATTTTCATAAAAAGCGACATCCTCAAGATATGGGATCTGAATAAATTCGGGCTTATCTTTCCTATCTTGCTAATCACCGAAAAATCGCTGCTTCCACTCAAAATATTGCGCTTTCAGCACTTTTATTCCTTTACCGTTTATAATCGTTACAAGCTAATATGCCAATGCGTAAGGTTGAATGAGAACTTGTGCTGAAATACCTAACTTTTGATTTAACTGCCGGATTATTTCAAGGGTGAGTGGAGCTTTACGATTGAGAATTTCCATCGCTCGATCGTGACTACCTATTACGGCTTCTAGATGCTGTTGAGTTAGACCTTGACTTTCTAGATAATAAAGAATTGCTTCGATCGGATCGGGCATCACGATCGGCTCATGTTTGTTTTCGTAGGCTTCAACTAAGGTGACTAATATTTCTAATCGATCGAATTCTGGAGTTCCTTGAGGAGCTTCAAACAAACGCTCTATTTCTTTCAGCGATGCTTTGTAATCTTCTTGGCTTCTAATAGGTTTTAGGCTGTACATAATTACCTCATCTATGTGCTTTACTAAACCGCATCAGGCAATCGGTCGAAAACAATTTCTTCATAAAATTGCTCGATCGGCAAGCTTAAACCAATACTTTTAAGCTCGACGCGATCGCCCGCTCGATAGCTCAGAATCAACCAATCCCCCGCATCATTTTTATGATAAATATCGATCGCCATCTCATCCGAACTCACTAAAACATAATCAATTAAATTCGGGTTGCGGCGATATTTGTCAAACTTCTTGCCGCGATCGTAAGCCTCGGTATTATCCGATAAAACCTCAACAATCAAGCAGGGATAGGTAATATATTGAGGGCTAGAATTATCTCGCGGATCGCAAGTGACACTCAGATCTGGATAGGTATAGTTGCGAGTATTGAGGATATTTACGCGGCAGTCAGAATTGTATGTTTTACAACCACTACCCCGCAGATGGGACTTGATAGTCAATAAAAAGTTTCCCGCGATATCACTGTGATTTCTAGTCCCGCCACTCATCGCATACACGCGACCATCGATTAGCTCATGTTTTTCTAATTGTTGCTCCTCCCAAGCAAAATACTCTTCAGGCGTAAAGTACCGCTCCTGCTCTCTAGCTGCAATCATAATAATCTCCTAATTTAAAAAAAGTAGTCAATCCAGACGCTGGAATCAACAATAATCATGGGCTTACTATTGTTCCGTATCCGTTCTCATGCGATCGAGGTCGCCGTCCCAGGCGAGTTTACGCAGATAACCTCGAACTCCAACCGATAACCTCTCAACGGTCGATGTGCAACGGGATTGTTATGCCGTGCTGCTACAACTGCTCCAACAACCTGTCGTATTCTGCGTGAGAACCCACCCAAAACCAGATCGCTGTATCTCCATCTAATTGCCCAATCGCTCGATAACTTTTGCTAATACGGGCGGAGTAAATTGGCAACTCCGGATGCACCTTCTTGAAGCGTAGACTTGGATAGCTTGGGTCTTCCTTAAACTGACGATACGCTGCACGGGTTTGCTCTTGAACCTGTTTAGGTAAATCAGCGAATAATTTACGGAACTCGGTAGTAGTGCGCGATTTCACAGTGTCTCCGGGTCAAGTTCTTGAGTTTGACCTGCACGATACTCAGCCATTGCAGAAGCAGCCAGTTTTGCAAGAATATTCGGTGAGCGAGAGAATGATTCATCCCAACGCCTCTCGTCCTCAATTTCTGCCAAAATCATGGCAGCGATCGCGTCCTGCTCGCTTGCAGGCAAGGTTTGTAATCTGGCGATCGCACGCTCAAGCAAGTCAGTCATTGCTACCCCACTCAGCACTTTATACTTACCCTATCTATTATCGCTGCTCTCAGGTAGAAAGAAATTATCTTCAAGCGAAGAGATGGTGAACTTATTCTTCTTGCTGAATACGCCTACCTTGGTCACACATACCGTCATCAATCGGGATGGGAAGATCCTCTGGGATTGTGTAGAGGCGATCTTTTCTGGGCATACCTTACTGATTCCTCCATACGCTGATAGGGTTATGGACATAGTTATTTTGCGATCGCCGACTCGCTTAGTTCCTTTACCGCATTCTTCGCCAAACCCAGACTTCGCCATCCTCTGGATCGATTTTACTCCCATCTCTCACAAATTGATTCTTCTCCAAAACTCTCCCGGATGCTGAATTCATCGGCACAGTATAAGCCACAATCGTTTGAATTTCAGCCTTTGAAAATGCCTCTTTAACTAACAAATCCACCGCTTGAGTCGCAAATCCGTGTCCTTGTTGAGAAGGCACAATTCCATATCCAATTTCAACTGAGCCATTACTGTCTGGAGGACTTTTAAATCCGATCATTCCAACCATTAATCGTTCACGAAGTGTCTCTGCAAGAGAATCGACTACGATCGACCGAGGAGACCACCAAAAACTGTTTTCAGGGTATTGCCTTAATTGGTCATTCACAAACTCTACCCAGAACCGAGGAGCGACCTCTTCACTCTTTGGCAGGAGGAATCCATCTATTTCAGAACGAGCGGGTTGTTCAAGGAGTGCGGATAACTGATGACCTGTTGCTTGATGAAGAGTCAACATAATATAACTATGTCCCTATTCTTCCACCCGATCGCCCATCGGCTGCGATCGACATCTTGAGATGGGGTGTGTTCAAATAATTTCGTAAATTTAGGTAGTTGATTCAGATTCTGGTATCAAGTCCAGACCGCGATAGACTTGCTCGATCGCAAAGCTCAAATTGATACTTTTGAGTTCTATGGTGTCGCCTGCTTGGTAGTTAATAATCAGCCATTCACCAGCATCATTTTTATGATACAAGTCCATTTCGATGCTGGTGGAACTGACTAATAAATAATCTTGTAAGACTGGATTTTTGCGGTACATTCTAAATTTGCCACCTCTGTCATAGGATTCGGTGCTAGGCGAAAGAACTTCAACGATTAGGCAGGGATAGGTAATATATTGGGTTGTGGTTTTATCGCGTTCGTCGCAGGTGACGCTGGCATCGGGGTAAGTATAGTTACTGGTTTCAAAAATATTAATTTTGACATCAGAATTACCTGTTATGCAACCGCTATTTTCTAAATGATTATCGAACATGGCAGTAAGCCTAATGGCAATGCGACCGTGATTGACGCTGCCGCCGCTCATGGCGTAGACTTGACCGTCGATATACTCATGCTTTTCTAGCTGCTTTTCTTCCCAGGCGAAGTATTCTGCTGGGGTAAGTTGGGGAAAGTTTTCTTTTGCCGCGATCATTTTTTTAGGTAATGGGTAGATTCCGAATCATCTCCAAGGTTAGGCAACGTTTACGAGATAACGTTCGCGATCGCCGGACTCAGATAAATCTAGCTATAAACCAGTATACTTTTAAGTTTCGGTACATTGCGGTTGTTATCCATTGCTTTGATGTTTCAGAGAAGGTACTAAATGGATCATAAAGTCGCGCTTACCTATTGGCGCTCCTGCCATACGCAGGATATTGTACGCCGTTGTTATATGGAAATAAAAGTTTGGCATCAGAAAATCATTTATATAGGAAAGTCCAGATAATTCTGCGTATAGCCCTTGCCCAAGATCGATCCGATTGAGTTCTGACAGTTTAGAATCAGCAACATTGATACTTGCCAACAACTCCTTAGTAGATGAAATATGACCGCGTGCCTCAACTAGAGATGCGACATCGGGGTTCAAGTTGTTTGCCGACTGTCCTTTGCACCACAATGCGAAGTTACGGGGCTGATTGCAAACAAATGCTATTTGTGTGCTGAAAGGAAACATATCGGGCGCTATGCGACGCTGCAATAGAGACTCTAAATCGTCTGCGAAATGATTCTCTGCTACCTCTAAAAGATGACTCAAGGTATCGAGTCTAGAACTGAAGATATTTTGTAATGCTACGATCTTCTGATTTTCCATAGAATTTTTAGAAACCTGACGGGGTGACAACTATTAACTGACCAGCCCTTGCAGTTCGCTAATATCGATGTGGATTCCTTGACGCTTCAGATATTGGCTCAAGTTGATCTGGATGAACAAGTCTTTGAGTTCTTCAGCAATCTCTAAGGGCGGATTGCCAGATATAGCAACCGCCAAGGCGGTTATGGTGTAAAGTTAGAGTAGTCCCTTCTGCTGT
>NZ_JAMZMM010000740.1 GCF_024178385.1 Limnofasciculus baicalensis BBK-W-15
TGACGAATTTAAGTTAAATTAGTATAGTGGGAAAATGTGGGTTCCTGGAAGGTGAGATTTAGAGCCTGTGGTTATCCCAGATAGAATTAAAAAAATGCCATGAGAAGAGAGATTGAGTAAGGTGCATTAGGAATAATGTACTGGGATGGGATGTTGAGTGGGATTTGGTTAGAGCAGTGAAGAGCGAGCTGCAAGTAGCAGCGCTTCGCGAGCGCAAACAAAGACTTGACATGTTGACGAATTTAAGTTAAATTAGTATAGTGGGAAAATGTGGGTTCCTGGAAGGTGATATTTAGAGCCTGTGGTTATCCCAGATAGATTTAACAGAAATTCCATCAGCAGCGATATTAATCATAGCAGTCGAATTCCGGAACATCCTTTCAGCTTGGAGTCAAAGGTAACAGTCTCAGCACATCCAGCTTCTTGGTTTATCTGATTAATCAGATAATCGGAAAAATCTGCTTTGCCCTGCTTCATTTGCTGTATTGACAACCAAGCCGCCTCTCCATTCTCGAATTCAAAAGCATCTGCCCTCAGTATCTTTTCGAGAATATCGATAATGTCATTACGACTCAGCTTGTATGAAGTTTTGAGAACCCAGACGAGTTCGCATAAAACGATATTATTGATAAAGCAGGTTTCCCCGTCTGCCTTAACCTGTTTGATGTATTCATCTGCTAGTCTCCACTGTGCCAAGTCATCTTGGATGAGATATCGCACCAAAACGTTGGTATCTAATCCTTTCATGACAAGCTTCCACCATTTTGCTCAATGGCTTCATTCATTTCTTCAATAGAGACAGGTTTTCTATTTGGTTTGTGGAGGATTCCCGACAACTCTTCAACCTGGATATGGAGAGGTTGAATGTAGACTCTACCATCAGGAGCAATTATAAAACGAATGCGATCGCCCGGATGTAACTTAAGTCTCTCTCGAATTTCTGGCGGGATGGTTGTTTCCCCTTGGCTGGTAATCGTGGCAATGGACATGATGTCTTTTCCAAAACCCATTCATTCTATCTTATTTAATTCCATAATCCCATTTAAAAAGGCACTCGGATAGGATATTGAGTGTCATCTGCAAGTAGTAGCGCAACGCGATAGCTTCGCTTGCCAGAGGCATCGCGCTCAAAGACTTGACAGATTGACGAA
>NZ_JAMZMM010000741.1 GCF_024178385.1 Limnofasciculus baicalensis BBK-W-15
CTGGTCAGATTTGGGCTTTGGCAAGCCCCCGCCTTTAGGCGTGGGGTTTCTGACGTTTACGCACTACCTGTTATGGATTGTTGCCGAAGAGCGGCAAGCACTTCCCGATTGGTAGGAGTAGTGAGTTACAGTCACAATGGACATTCTTTTATTGTAGGTTCTAGATGTGCAACACAAAACTTACTCATCTAGTTGACTGCTTTATCCTGACCGATTGCCAATTTTTGAGCCAGTTCCCAAGCGATCGGCGCTTTCCTCAAAGATTATGATACCAGCTCACCAGTCCGTTCACAAAAACCGTTTTTTATGTTAACTCAGTTTCGAGTATGTTATCCCCAAGGCAGCCTCTTGAGCGAGCTATTGACGATCGATCGCGGTATGTACATCGTGCGCTGCCTAGTTCAAGTTGAGGGAACAACCTTAGCCACTGGTATGGCTGCCGATCAAACCGTTGAATTAGCAGAAGATCGAGCTAGAAGTCGAGCTATAGCAGCTTTATGTCTGGATGACTCAACGACGGCTAAACCCAAGGACACATTAATTATTACCCATTCAGCACCTGTACCATCTACTCCCAGTATGGAAACAGCTTTCTCTGCCAAAAGTGTAGATCCCGTTCAACCAACTCAATTTACCCCCACTCCCAAGAGAACAAAGGGAAATGGGATGCCTCTGCCAGAGTCAGGGAACCAGATAACTCACGATTATGGCGCAATAAATCAGGCGACTGTTGAAGAAAAACCAATGGCGGCAAAGCTTTCGGTAACAGAAGTCCTACCATCATTTGAGGCATTTGAGGAAATTGAACCTCCCCAAGTTGAATCCCCGGAAATACTGATGGCAAGCACCAACGATCCCCCCAGCCAGGAGGTATCAGTCCCCTCTCCCTCCCCAGCAGAATTTGATCCAACTTCTATGAGTAATCTCACCCCTGACATACCAATGGATATGTCTGAGGTAATGGCGAGAACTACTGTAGAAATGAAGCGTTTGGGTTGGACAACTCAGCGGGGACGGGATTACCTGATGGAAACTTATGGTAAGCGATCGCGCCACATGCTCAAGGATGATGAATTAATTGCCTTCCTCCGTTATCTAGAATCTGAACCTTCTCCAGATTGAGGGAGTGGGGAGTAGGGACAAGGGGGAC
>NZ_JAMZMM010000314.1 GCF_024178385.1 Limnofasciculus baicalensis BBK-W-15
TACGACAGATTGAAATCTGTCGCTACACAGACAAAACCCGCCTTCGCGGGTTAGCAAGTTAAGGATTTAGTGATTAACAAATAAGTTGAACCGCCGAAGGGCGGTTTAGCCTGTGTAGCAACAGGTTTTAACCTGTTGCTTACGACTGCTATACTTGGCATGGTGCGTTAGCTATCGCATAACGCACGCTACTGGCTATACTTGGCATGGTGCGTTAGCTATCGCATAACGCACCCTACAAACTACAAACTTAAAACTATCGCATAACGCACTATACAAACTCAAAACTTTACTAGCGGTAGCTGTAGTTGCCGTTGTAAAGGTTCAGTAGAATCTATGACAATACCTCCACGCTCTCCTGATACTATATTGAAATTACTTTCCCCAGAATTAGATGACCACAACACCCAACGACTACCGGGAGGTAAGGTATTAAGACTCACTGAATTTTGAGTTAACCAAATTAATGGTAAATAAGGTAATTCCCCTCCATCATTATCTTCCTCTGCATTAGTAGCCGCTAGTGTTTCTAAAACAACTCTTTCCCCATGTAATAAACCTGTTTTAGCTGTCCAAAGTCTCACCCCTAACTTACGAGAACCAGCATAGAAATACATAGAGGCAGCCGCAATCACCGCCGCTTCAAAATTTTCCCAATCCCACCTATTCCCGCTATCCAAAGCAATAATAATATCTTGAGCACCAGTAAATACTTCTAATTCTCGTACTAGTAATTCCCCATAACGGGCGCTAGTCCGCCAATGGATTAAACGCATGGGGTCACCAACTCGGTAAGGACGTAAGGCTTTTGTTAAATCTTCTGTAGCAGAATTAGAACGACGATTGCTATAAATTTGTGGGCTATCTTCTCTACCCATTTCATCTACAATAGGGCAACTATTTAGAGGTAATACTGTCGGATAGACTATCGCAACTGCGGTAGCTTGCCAACTCCGCCGACACCAAAATAATCCTAAAGGAGTTCCGGTTCTAATTTGTACCTCATACCACCGATAAACGCCCCTTTTTTCTGTGTTATGAAAATAAACCCAGTGATAGCTATTTTGTGGCTCAATAGTTTCCACTGCTGTTTGGACTGGTTTGCCCAATTCTGATTGTAAAATATCTTGAATTTGGAGAAGAGTTTTGGCGTGGGGTGTGGGATTTTCGATATCTATTTCAATTGTTAATTTATCGCCTACAGTCACCGGAGAAATAGGGCGGCGGTGGATGGAGAGATGACGGAGCGATCGCAGGGGCAAAAATACGGCTAATCCCAGTAGAGCAAATATTATACCACTAATTACATAAAGCCAACCTGCCATAGTATTAGTCGCTGCGCCAAAAAAGCAAATGGCAATACCTCCTAATAGCCAACCTGAATAAGCAGGTGTCACCCAATGAGTTTCTAGCCAGTCTGTGATGCGATAGATTAGTCCCATCTTTTTATTTATTATTTGCAGGATTAGGATCTAGATTAGCAATCGTCACTGAATTCGACGCTCCGTGCGATCGCCTCATCCTTTTGTAGTATACTTGTAGCTGGCATGTACTAATCTATAGATCTATGCTCCCTCAACTGGAATACAGTATTCTGACGCAGGATTCGGAGGATATTCAGCAGCTAATAACTATTATCGACCAATGTTTTGTTGGTTTCCCAGGTAGTGAAGCCTACATTAATCTCGTTGGTGTGGAAAATTTCCGTATCATCCGCCAATCTCGCCAAATCATGGGTGGATTAGCAGCGATTCCCATGAGTCAGTGGTTTGGAGGTGAGCGCGTACCGATGACGGGAATTGCTGCGGTGGGGATTGCTCCAGAGTATCGTGGAGGGGGAGTTGCGATCGCAATGCTTGAGCATACTGTTCGAGAACTCTATGATAATGGTGTACCCATTTCTGTTCTTTATCCAGCGACTCAACGTTTATACCGGAAAGCGGGATATGAACAAGCTGGAATTTACTCTACTTGGGAAATTCCCACCCAAACTATTCAAGTGCGGGAACAACCACTCCCTTTAAAGCCTCTAGTCCCCATTAATCTTGAAGCATTTTATCCTATTTATGAGCAGCAAGCAAGACTAATTAACGGACATTTAGATCGCAATACCTTTCACTGGCAGAGATTAATTCAATCCAAGGATAAGGAAACTGTATATGCTTATCTAATTGGCGAAATAGACAAACCGGAAGGCTATCTAATTTTCACCCAAGATAACGGTATCTTGCAGATTAGAGATTGGGCGATTCTGACAAGAGATGCAGCAAGAAGTTTTTGGTCTTTCCTGGCTAATCATCGCTCCCAAATCGAACAAATTCAGTGGTATAGTTCTTCGGTAGATAGTCTATCATTACTTCTACCAGAACAAACTGCAAAAATCATCAGTCAGTTCCGTTGGTTTCTGCGAGTTATTGATGTAGTTAAAGCACTGGAGAAGAGGGGTTATCCTCTGGGGATTTCAGTTGAATTACATTTGGATATTCGAGATAATTTGATTCCTGAAAATAACAGTAAATTTACTTTATCTGTCTCCAATGGACGGGGTGAAGTTAGTCAAGGTGGGAATGGAGATTTACAGCTAGATATTCGGGGATTAGCACCACTTTATACAGGTTTGTTTACACCTTATCAATTGCAGTTAGCAGGGCAATTAGCTGGTACAGAAACAGCACTGTTAGCGGCTAGTCAAATATTTGCAGGTGTATCTCCTTGGATGCCAGATTTCTTTTGAGGTAAGCTTTACAGCAGATTGATACCAAATCCGGGTTAAATATCCCCTTGATAAATTAGACCGCGAAGGCGGTCTTTGTCTGTGTAGCAGCGACTTCCAGTCGCCCAAGCAAAAAGGGGGTCGCTCACTTGAAATCTGCTCTATATAAAGCCCGTTGATTCAAAACTCAACACTCAAGTCTCTCGACACATGAAATACTATCATTACTTACCTTATTTACTGCTTTAGTCACAGGATAACTAATCATATTCTGGATAGGATAAGGATGTAAAAGATCTTGCAAAAATTCTGTTTTTTTCACCCCTGGATCTAGCCACAAATCGTAATCATTTGGATTGAGAATCACAGGCATTCGATGGTGAATGGAACGGACTAATTCATTTGCCTCAGTAGTCAGAATAGTGCAAGATTCAATTATCTTACCAGTCACATCTTGCCAAGACTCCCACAATCCTGCTAAAGCAAAGGGATGTTCATCATTGAAACGGAAATAAAATGGCTGCTTAATTCTGTTACCATCATCTTGTTGCCACTCATAAAAACCATCTGCCAATACCAGACACCGCCGTTGTCGGAAAGCACTGCGAAAAGCAGATTTAATTGATACTGTTTCTGCCCTAGCATTAATCAGCTTTACAGCAATTTTCGCATCGGTTGCCCAACTGGGAATTAATCCCCAGTGCAACATTCTCAACTGTTTTTCATCCTGTTCGACAGTCCTTAAAATAGTTGCCACAGACTGGGTAGGTGCGATATTATATCGAGGGATTAAGTAAGGAACTTCAGTTAACTGGAAAATTTGCGCGATCGCGTTTCCTAGTTTGCTTTGACTAAATCTGCCACACATATTTTTTTTTATTGGGGAATGGGGAATCGGGCTTGGGGAATAAAGAAGGGTTATATTACATATAATTTACACCAATAAGCTCGGATAGAACCAATTTGACAGTTCTCCCGTACTTAAGGCTGCTGACTGGTAATAGCAAAAAATTATTTAATAAGGTCAAAAGCTTACTCCATAAGCGATTCCCCATTTTCTATTCCCTACTGCCTACTCCCTATTCCCGATCAATTCAACCTAATCGCGCCTTGAGCTTTACTGAGGTGAGAGGTGTCGCCATTGAGAGTCATCACCCATTTATCTCCTTTTCGCACTAGTTTGACTAAACAGCACAAAGGCGCTTTAATAGGCTCTCGACGATCTAAAAGTCCCCATGCTGCGCCTTCTACTGATGCGCCATGTCCCACAAGTAGGATATCATCTGAGAATTCAGCAGCAAGTTGCCGTGCTGTTTCACCTGTCCGTTGGATGACGCGATCGCTAGTTTCTGGATAATGAGGGGTAATCCGAGATCTATAACTAAGGTCAATACGAGGAAATTGCTCTTGCAAAACCGCCATCGGCAGTCGTTCTGGGTCTGTTTTCATCCAATCTGGATTGAGCCATTCACTCAGACCAGCCTCTATTTTAATCGGTAAATCCAGAAATTGGGCAACTCTGTCGGCAGTTTGTACGGTGCGCAAAAAGGGTGACGCGAAAATATGTCGGATTCTTTCCCCTACTAAGCGTTGACCTAGTTCCTGGGCTTGAATTATACCATCTTCTGACAAGGGTGGATCGTAGGGACGTTCTGCGGTGTTAAACCATTCGGGGTTAACAAAGTCGAGACGGTTGCCGTGTCTGGCAATCCAGATAGTTTGGTTCATTTTGGCGATCGCTACCCGCTATTTATTTCTATTTTCTCATTTTGTTTGTAATGATGCACTTGTTCCATCCTGGACTCGCTATTCTCATAATTAGACGCTAACTTGCTATCGCTGACGAACAATGAGAACCTCTCTTCCCCATTACCCACAGCACACCCGCGAGATTTGTACCACAGATACACCAATCAGCGCCCACCCTTAGCTTCATGTCACAAATTCTGGTTTCTCATATATTGTTACAATACTTAACGATGTGGTAAGATTGGCTCAACAGTAAAAAAAACTGTTATGGAAGTCAAGACAAATTAGGCAAGAACGCTGGTAGTATAGAAGACTACATCGATTTCAGCTAGTCGCAATGTCGCTCTTCTGTACAAAGTGGTTCATGCTCCCCCAATTTATATATAAGTAGTCTGTCATAGACAAAAACCCTTAAACTTTAGGGTCAACTGGGATAACAACCAGAATGTTTGCTATAACTCAAGTGATAAAATACCGAGCGCCATGAAAACTGCTCAAACCTCTACTGACTTAGTTCGTACTTACCTCCGGGAAATTGGTCGAGTGCCATTGCTAACCCATGAGCAAGAAATTGTTTATGGCAAACAGGTACAGCGATTCAATGCTTTACAGGAAACAAAGGAATCCCTGTCCGCCAAATTGGGTTACGAACCAACTTTATCGGAATGGGCAGAAGCTTCCGCACTGTCAGAAAGCGAATTAAACGCTTGTCTAGTCACAGGTGAAAGAGCCAAGCGGAAGATGGTGGAAGCTAACTTACGCCTGGTAGTAGCAGTAGCCAAGAAGTATATCAAGCGGAATGTAGACTTGCTGGACTTAATCCAGGAAGGTACAATTGGAATGCAGCGAGGTGTAGAAAAATTTGACCCCTCCAAAGGTTACCGTTTTTCTACTTATGCCTACTGGTGGATTCGCCAAGCAATCACAAGAGCGATCGCAGAAAAAGGCAGAACAATTCGTCTACCCATCCATATTACCGAAAAGCTCAATAAAATTAAAAGAGCGCAGCGGGAACTATCCCAACAGCACGGCAGAGCAGCAACAATTGGAGAATTGGCGCAGGCATTGGATTTGACGAAGCAACAGGTACGGGAATACCTGGAAAGGGCTCGCCAACCTTTGTCTTTAGATCTTAAAGTAGGAGATAATCTGGATACAGAGCTGGTGGATTTGCTCGAAGATACCGGACCTTCACCGGAAGACTTCGTGAATCACTCAGCGATGCAAACCGATTTAGAGAAACTACTGTCAGATTTGACACCTCAACAGCGAGATGTGTTAATGCTGCGATTTGGTTTGACAGATGGGCAACCCATGACTCTGGCCAAAATTGGTGAAACCCTCAATATCAGCCGGGAAAGGGTGCGACAAATTGAACGGGAATCACTAGCTAAACTCCGCAAGCGCAAATCGGATATGCGGGAATACATCGCAGCTAGTTAGTTGGCGATCGGTTGTTGGCGATCGGTTGTTGGTTGTCTGTTATCACCAATAACCAATCACTAACAACCAACAGCCAGAAGTCAGGAATAACCGTAGGGTGGGCGCTCCCCACTAACATAATCATCAGATTTTCAACTTCTAAGGGGGAGTTGCCCACCCTACATGAAACTTGTTGCTTATTGGTAAGGACAAACGGGAGCATCCCACTTTGGCAAAGATACTCGTTTTTTGACAAAGTTTTTACCCCCCCAGCCCCCCAAGTCAAAGGGGGGAGCAAGAATACAACCTGCATTTCTTCCTTTCTCGGGATGCTCCCGGACAAACAACCAAGAACAAACAACCAACAACCAACAACCAAAAGGTGAGATAATCCGATGTGAGGAGTTCGGTTCTACCTACTTTGCGATCGCGTTGAGCTTGTTAAATTAAAGTACAGAAACTGACTCGACTCGGTAGAGATAGAAACAACAAACGTTTCCTCCCCTCAGTGGGAAGAGGGGAGAGAATCGTTAATAGGAGGTAAATGGTGAATAACACATCGAATCGCGCCCCTGAGTTTTTTGAAGGTAATGGAGATAGTAACCTATTGTGGCAATACGTGCAATCCATGAGTCCAGAAATTGTTGCTTATTTATCGAAACCGACATCTTCGGAAGTTTTTCAGGTGATGGAACGTAATATTGTGGGATTATTGGGGAATCTTCCTTCAGAACATTTTGGTGTCACGATTAGTACTAATCGTGAACATCTGGGGCGTTTACTGGCTTCAGCGATGATGAGTGGCTATTTCCTCCGGAATGCGGAACAGCGTATGGTATTTGAAAAGTCGTTACAAATGGCAGAATCCCATCCTTTAGATGACATTAACTTTAAGGATGAAGTATAAAGGATGAAGGATGAAGGCTGAAGGATGAAGGCTGAAGGATAAAATTTTTTGCCATTAATTCTTTTAGGTGTTGGATCGGATTTACCCATGAGCGAAATGTCTCCTTCTTTACCTCACAAAACCATCGGTGTTGGTGTAATTTGGAATGACCAAAAACAAATTTTAATTGATCGCCGACGTGCTGAGGGACTTATGGGTGGTTTGTGGGAGTTTCCTGGCGGTAAAATCGAGGCAGGCGAGACTATTGAAGATTGTATTAAACGGGAAATTAAAGAAGAATTGGCGATTGATATTGAAGTGGGCGATTGTTTAATTACAATTGAGCATGATTACAGTCATTTTAGCGTTAGGTTAATAGTACATCATTGTCGCCACTTGGCTGGTGTTCCTCAAACAGTGGAATGTGAGGAAATTCGCTGGGTGACGTTAGATGAAATTGACGGGTTTTCTTTTCCAGAGGCTAATAGTCAGATTATTGCGGCTTTGCGCCAAATCAGCGGCTGTCCTTTTATACCTACCAAATGGTAATTGGTTGAGTTCCCCAAACTGTCAGTAGCGATGTCGCCAATCATACACCTTTGACTTCAGCCCACTGTCAATACAGAATCTTCATCTT
>NZ_JAMZMM010000742.1 GCF_024178385.1 Limnofasciculus baicalensis BBK-W-15
CCAACAACCAATAACCAACAACCAACAACCAATAACCAACAACCAACAACCAATATAATTCGCTTCCAAATCGAAGATACTGGCATTGGGATGACTAGCGAACAATTAGAAAAAATATTTTTACCCTTTGAACAAGTAGGAAATGAACGTTACAAAGCCGAAGGAACTGGATTAGGATTAGCCATTAGCCAAAAACTGATCCAAATGATGGGAACAAAATTGAATGTAACCAGTCAAGCTGGAGTTGGCAGTATTTTTGGGATGGATTTACACTTACCAGTAGCAACAAATTTGACAAAGACAATGAAAACAGAGCAACCCTCGAATTCACAACCAGTCCAATTTGACACCGAATTAGCCCAAAAACTACCTTTACGCATTCTCCTGGCAGAAGATAATAAGGTCAACCAGAAGGTAGCCCTACACTTATTAAAACGGTTGGGATACAGTGCTGATATAGCTCAAAACGGACAAGAGGTTCTCGTCGCCTTGCGTCGCCAATCCTATGATGTCGTACTCATGGACGTGCAGATGCCGGAAATGGATGGACTAGAAGCCTCTCGTCGCATTTGCCAGGAATGGCCTAAATGTCAGCGTCCTCGCATTATCGCCATGACAGCCAATGCAATGGAAGGAGATAGAGAAAAGTGTTTAGCCGCCGGGATGAATGACTACATCAGCAAGCCGATTCGACTGGAGTCAATTGTTCAAGCCTTGAGTCAGTGCAGCGTTCTGAAAAATGCTTTGTAGAATTATAAAGATGCTCAAGTTTAAAGGTTTGTAACAATTTTTGAATTTTTGGCTGTAATTGTGCTTCTGCATGATATTGCAGCTTTTCAAGGGATGAAACCAGGCGTAGCTTATCGGGTAAGGGTAGGTCTCCAATCAATTCGTCAGCTTCCTCTAACATTTGCTCTTGCGCATCGGGTATCAGCTTCATCCAATTAGACAGTAACAAGTTGCGCTCTACGATATTCAGCTTCCATTGATATTCAGACATATTGCAATCCCATTTAAACCTTTCAATTTCTGAATTTCAGGACTAGAAAGGTTCTATCCGGATAGTTTTTTCAGATCAACAGGCGAGTCGATTAGGGTTTTTCTGTCGTATTGACTCGCCCCTACTCCCCACTCCCCACTCCCT
>NZ_JAMZMM010000315.1 GCF_024178385.1 Limnofasciculus baicalensis BBK-W-15
CTCCCTTTCCTCAAGAAGAAGGACGTTTAAACTTGGAAGCTGGCTCAAAATATTGGACTGGTTTATTTTTCATCGCCTTCTGCATAAACCGTCGCCAGATAGGAGCAGCAAATACACCACCTGTCGCGCCACCGCCCAGGGGACGGTAATTATCATTACCAACCCATATGGCGGCTGATAACTGCGGGACATATCCCACGAACCAAATATCTCGCTCCGAGCTAGTTGTACCCGTTTTCCCGGCGGCTGGACGACCAATTTGGGCGTGTTTCCCAGTACCGCCAGTAACAACACTTTGTAAGACTGAGTTGAGGGAAGCCGCCGCCCATTGATCTAAGACTAGCCTGGGTTGAGGTGTATTATCTAACAACACATTTCCCAGACTGTCAGTGACACGGGCAATAATTGTGGTGTCAGAATGCCAACCATTATTAGCAAATGTGGCATAGCCGCCTGCCATCTCCAACGGAGTTACACCAATTGCCCCTAGTGGCAAGGAAACAACAGGTTCCATCGGACTCTTAAACCCTACAGTACGGCAAATTTCAATTACCTTGTCTAAACCTACAGCTTTGCCAAGCTTAACCGCTGGCACATTAGCCGACTGCATGAGTGCCGAGCGAATACTCATCGCACCGCTATAGCCGCCGCCGTAGTTTTTGGGAGAGTACCAGCCACCACCATCGCGATAACTAACTGGGGTATCCAAAACAGTTGAGTCTGGCGAATATTTACCAGTAGCAAAAGCCCCATAGTAAACAAATGGCTTAAAAGCTGAACCTGGTTGACGGCGAGATTGAATCGCACGGTTAAACTGACTCTTTTTGTAACCAATACCACCTACCAAAGCTTTAACAAAATGGGTACGGGGATCGACTGCTGCTAGGGCTACTTGATCGGGGTACAATCCGGAGGCACGTAGGTTGCTATGAGCATCTGCGATAGTTTCTTCTGCCATCTTTTGGAATTTGTAGTCAACTGTGGTTTGGACTCGCATTCCTCCTTTGAGGATGGCATCCTGCCCAAATCGCTCCTTTAATTCAGCGACAACAGCTTCTGTGATGTAGGGAAGTTCGCTACTTTGCCAGGAGGTAATCTCACCGAGTTTCAACTGTTGTGCTGATGCTTTTTTCTTTTCTGCTTCCGTAATCCATCCCAACTCTACCATCCGACCTAAGACAGTGGCTTGTCGGTTTTTAGCTACCTTGTAGTTGACAAAGGGACTATATTCTTCTGGAGACTGAATTAATCCTGCCAGCATCGCCGACTCAGCTAAATTCAGCTTAGAAGCAGGTTTACCAAAATAACTTTGGGCTGAAGTTTGGATACCATAGTTGTTATGACCCCAATAGATTTGATTGAGGTACATTTCCAAAATCTGATCTTTAGTAAAAATCTGTTCGAGTCGAATAGCCAGTACCGCCTCAGCGACTTTACGGCTAACTTTTCTTTCCCGGTTGAGGAACAGATTTTTGACTAACTGCATGGTTAGGGTTGAACCACCTTCAACCACAGAGTTATTCTTCCAGTTGGCGACTAAGGCACGACCGACACTATTGGGGTTAATGCCATGATGGAGATAGAAGTGGCTATCTTCCATCGCGATCACAGCTCGCTTTAAATTCGGGTTAATATCATCTAATTTGACAACTTCTCGATTAGCTTCACCATGTAGACTGGCAAGAGTTTTGCCTTTAATGTCATAAATATAAGTGGTTTCGGTCGGGACGTAGCCCCTTAGCACTCTGACATCCGGGAGATTGCGGAAGCTAGTCGCCAAGCCAACTAGCCCGCCAGCAACAACTGAGCTTGCCAGCATGGTAATGCCGAGAATGGTTCCGCCTGTTACCTGAGCAACGCCGACTGCAAACCGAAAACTCGGTGACAAGTCGCGTTTATTCTCTTTACTTTGTTTTTGTTGGACGGTGCTAGACGACACAGCGATTTCACTTCCTCACTTAAAAAAAAGAATTCAATGGCATGGTGGGGCAACCTCATGCCAACTGCTTTGTAGATTCTGTAAATAAATGATTACAGAAATTATTGGCAAGAGTCAGGATTGGCGCAAGGTATGGATTGGTGGAAGGAGCGTCGAACTTCAAACCCAGTAATCTGAAGTGTAAAGTATTAAGTATGAAGTATAAAGCAGACCAGCGGGAGTGTTTGAACAAAGGGACGCTTTGGCGCGTGAGTGGGTTTAGCATCTCAGTGCAATCCGCGATGCCGAAGGCTGGCGTTGCCATCGCGAAAAACCCGCCAATTGCTCTGGCTTGAGGATGCTTGCGGGGGTTTAGATCCCATATCGAGCCTCTCACTTCATTCTTCATCCTTTATACTTCATTTTTTTTTTTGCTAACAGGTATGGTAAGAGCGAGGCTAGCAGTGGGCTACGCTAAGGCGAATGCCCAAGATCGGTGATTCAATTATCGATTAAGCACAGCTCCAATCGGAATCGAGATCGTATTGGGACAATGAGCGATCGCTCAAATATGGATATTCTGGCATTTTTTTTTAAGATGTTCGCATTCCCCCTCGGATTTTCCTAAAATAAACCCAATTTGGTCTCAACACCATACCACCCTCCCTCTAATCCATAAATACTTTCCATCCCCATGTCAAATCTCCAATTGTCACATACCAATACTCCTACTTGGCTTTACCGAGGTATCAGTGAAATTTTTCCCAACCAACCTGATTCCCAAGATGCTAATGATAACCTGGCTCAACGGCTAGCGCTGACAAAGCGTCCCTTACGGGTAAAATTGGGAATTGACCCGACTGGCGCGGATATCCACTTAGGCCATAGTATCCCTGTGCGGAAGTTACGAGCCTTTCAAGATGCTGGTCATACTGCTGTCCTGATTATTGGCGATTTTACCGCAAGAATTGGCGATCCTACCGGAAAATCTGAAGTCCGTCGCCAGTTATCTATCGCCGAAGTTAAGCAGAATGCCGAAACTTACTTAGATCAAGTTCGTCCTATTTTAGATTTTGATACACCGGGACGCTTAGAGATTCGCTATAATTCGGAGTGGTTAGCTGGGTTGGATTTGACGAAAATTCTGGATTTATTAGCGACGATGACGGTAGGGCAGATGTTGGCTAAGGAAGGATTTGCCGAACGTTTCCAACAAGAAAACCCAATTTACATCCACGAGTTTCTCTACCCCTTAATGCAGGGTTATGATTCGGTAGCAATCCAGGCGGATGTGGAGTTGGGGGGAACCGACCAAAAGTTTAATATTGCTGTAGGGCGAGATTTGCAGCGCCATTTTGGTCAAACACCTCAGTTTGGTTTACTCGTACCAATTATCATCGGTACGGATGGAGTACAGAAAATGTCCAAATCTTTGGGCAATTATGTGGGATTGGGGGAAAATGCCCTCAGTATGTACTCTAAGCTGGAAAAAATTCCTGATGCTCTTTTAGAAGAGTATTTTGAACTATTGACAAATTTACCTTTAGGTGATTTACCCAAAGAACCGCGCGATCGCCAAAAACTCCTGGCTCTCAATATTGTCACTCAGTATCACGGTGAAACCGCCGCTAAAGAAGCCCAAAATGCCGCAGCAGACATTGTGAAAACAGGCTTCACGGCTCAAGCAGATGCAGTACCAGAATTCCCTCTGGCTAATGTGGAGTTTCCGGCTAAGTTGTTCTATATCCTCAAAGTCAGTGGCTTGTGTAAAAGTAGTGGGGAAGGGCAGCGATTGATTAAAGATGGTGGAGTGAAGTTAGAGGGCGATCGCGTTTCTGATGTAGATCTTACCTTTGATTCCCCCGCTCCTTTGGATGGGAAGGTGTTACAAGTGGGTAGAAAGAAGTTTATTCGGTTGATATCCTAGAGGTAGGTTGAGGAGATAAGCTGTTGCACATCTAAATTGGATATTGATTTTTTTGAGTAGGGTGTGGGGTGCGGGAATATAGAAATTAAATGCGTCACAGCTTAACCTTTAATCTTAACCGATAATATTGCGGGAAAAGCCGCCCCTACTCTCTTACGACAATCTGAATTGGGAGGAAAAATGTTAAGAATGATAAACGAGCGTAATCTGTACAACGTTGTGGGAACCGTCAGTATTGCTCTGGTATCTGTCATCGCTAATGCCGGAGATATCAAAGTAATGGAGTGTAACCAACTGATAGGATCGATCAACGAATTAGAGCCAGTAGTTGCTGAATTTGTCAATAAAAGTGACCAGCTAGGTGATGGTTTTAAAAAGGCAAAAGATCTCGATGAAATTCAACAATTAGCGGGAGAATCAGCTCAAGAGTTCAATAGATTTGCTGGAGAATTGGATAGCATAACTCAAGATATAAAACTGATTAACTTAACAGACAAACAACTGAATAGCTTGAAAAACCGATATGCTCAAACAGGGGAAGATCTCAGTCAAGGAATTCGCGATATGGCTCAGGTACTAATAAGTTTAACCCAAGTGGAAGTAACACAAGAGGGTTTAGAACAACTCAACACCATTGAATCAGACATAGATAGTATTGGGGAAAGCCTTGACAGCGCTGGGGACGCAAGCGATAAAATAGTAGATCAAATAAATAGCTACTGTGGTGCCAAATAAAATGTCAGTATCCGATCGCATTATTGTCCCTTTAGATGTTGCTACTGAGGCAGATGCGATCGCGCTCATAGAAAAATTGCCTCAAGTATCCTTCTGGAAAGTCGGTTTGGAACTATTTGTCAGTAGAGGCTCAGAAATACTCCGCATCCTAAAAAACAGAGAAAAGCGGATATTTCTTGACCTCAAATTTCACGATATTCCCAATACCGTAGCTGGAGCAACAAGAGCCGCAGCAACCTATGGAGTCGATTTAATCACAATTCATGCAGTGGCGGGAAGGGAAGCTCTCAAAAGGGCTGTAGCAGCATCAGATGAGGGAGCAAAAGCAGGAGGATGTGCGCCCCCCAAATTAATCGCAATTACCCTACTTACCAGTTTAAATTCACGGGATTTAGCCTTCGATCTGAAAGTACCCATTGAATTGCCAGAATACGCATTACAAATGGCACTATTAGCTCAAGAAACTGGTTTGCATGGAGCAGTTTGTTCTCCTCATGAAGTATCGCAATTGCGGCAAGTTTGTGGCGATAATTTTATCCTAATTTGTCCAGGAGTGCGCCCAAAATGGTCAGTTATTGGCGATCAAAGACGAACAATGACACCAGGAGAAGCAATTAAAGCAGGTGCAGATTATTTAGTGATTGGACGACCAATTACTACTGCATCTAACCCTCTTGATGCTTGGGAGAAAATTTGTGATGAGTTAAGTAGTATTAACTAAATATTTTGTTCCCAGTAGGCGATTAATCGCCTACTACAAACCTCTATTTAAGTTTCGATCCTAATTGCCTAAGTCCTGATTTATTTTTGTGAAACTAAATGAATAGAATTAAACTCAGGAAATTATTACTTTTTACATGCTTAGGATTGCAAATAGCATTACCAACTTATGGATTAAATATAGACAAATACAGCAGTAAAATTAATCCTATAGCTAATAGAGCAAGTAGTAATCTTCTCCCTTCATCTTCCACTTGTCCATCGGATATAACAACTTTAACATCATTATTGCTGCGAGATTTACCTAGTTATGGAAATCGCATTATTCAACGGGCAAGACGTTTAAATAGAAGCGTTGACGAATTTAGCTACATTATCATAGCAGGAAGACCAGAATTTGAGCCTCTACCCCTGAATCTTGGCCAATCTAACGTTACTGCTTCTATAACCGATCCTAACCCACCTCAGCAAGTTTTTTTCACAACACTAGAACGGCAGTATACTGGAGGTAAAGCGATTGAATTCCAAACTTTCCACTGGCTATTTTTGACTCACACAGAAAGTGGTTGGCGCTTGGCAATGATGTTTACTCGGCTTGGCTCAACTTCTGGGGGAAACCCCCCCACGCCGCCACGGGAGAGTAGTAACAGTATTATCGGTCAAGGGGTGACTATTTGGCTGAGAGATTGCCGTGCGGGGGCGATTCGAGGTAATTTATAGGGAGTGGGGAATGGGGAATGGGGAGAGAAACCGGGTTTCTGAGGTGTATTTCATAAATCTGCAATCTGAGGTTTATTGATTCCTTATTCTGTTAATACAGTACTTACGCTCATACTCTATCAGTATGGTGCGTTATGCTCTGCTAACGCACCAGGCAGACTATTAGTAGAGTTAATGCGTAAGTACTATAATAGATAAATTTTCAGGGCTAATCAACGGCATCTACTAAGTAATACACAACAACCAGAGCTAATTCAATCTCGCCTTAGATAGCACTTTTGCACCAACACTACTAATAATATGGATGGTGCGTTACGGGTAACGCACCCTACATATAGAAGTTTTGCGGAAGTGCTGTTAGATTTACAAATCATCAAATTGTCAGGTTTTACATAACCTTGATTTGTTTAGGTGACTGAAAAAGCAGCTAACTGGTGGTTGTAATAAACCAACCGAGGTAGAATGTATGAACCCTGATGAACTATTGATCGAGTACGAAGCGGGAGAAAGAGATTTTTGTCTAGTTGACTTGAGTGGAGCAAACCTCACCCATGCTCTTCTTAGAGAAGCGGATTTTACTCAAGCTAACTTAAGTCACGCGAATCTTTTGCGAGCAAACTTATCCCGTACCACTTTGGGAGCCGCGAATTTACAGGGCGCGGAGTTGGAGGGAGCCAACTTGCGAGGAGCTGATTTAAGTGGTGCTGACTTGATGGAGGCAAACTTAATTGCTGCTAACTTAAGTTTTGCTAGTCTAACGGGGGCGGACTTGAGTTGTGCTAATCTAATGAGTGCTGGTTTAATCGGTTCCGATCTTAATGGCGCTAATCTTTTTAGGGTTAATTTAGTTGGTTCCGATCTCCGAGGTGCTAAATTGATTGGTGCTAATCTCTGGGAAACTAACCTGAGTGGAGCTTATTTATATGAGACAGATTTGAGTGAGGCGTATATTGAGCAGGTTAACTTACAGCGGGTTTTATATAACGAAAAAACTTTGTTTCCAGAGGGGTTTGATCCTATTGATGCCGGAGCATATTTAATTGCGCCCGGAGTTTCGCTTTCAGGGATAGATTTAAGTGGAATTTACTTGGCTGGAGTCAATCTCCGTGAAGCAAATCTTAGTGGTATGGAGCTAAGGAATGCTAACTTAATGTGGGCAGATTTGAAAGATACAGATTTGAGTGGGGCTAATTTGATGGGAGCAAATTTGAGTGGGGCTAATTTGACGGGAGCAAATTTGAGTGGGGCTAATCTTGATGGTGCTAATCTCAGCGGCACTACTATGTCGGATGGGGCATTACATAAAGTTTTTCAAGAAGTTTGATTTTGGGGAATGGGGAGTGGGGAGTGG
>NZ_JAMZMM010000743.1 GCF_024178385.1 Limnofasciculus baicalensis BBK-W-15
CAAAGTAGGTTGGAACGTGATTCGACGATCGTGGCTTTGGGGGGTGGCGTGGTTGGCGATCTGACGGGATTTGCGGCGGCGACTTGGTTGCGGGGGATTAATGTGGTACAAGTGCCGACATCTCTATTGGCGATGGTGGATGCGGCAATTGGTGGTAAAACTGGGGTGAATCATCCTCAAGGGAAAAATTTGATTGGTGCATTTCATCAGCCGCGATTTGTATTAATTGATCCTCAAGTATTGAAGACATTACCACCGCGAGAATTTCGGGCGGGTATGGCAGAAGTAATTAAGTATGGGATTATTTGGAATGATCAGCTTTTTGCTAAGTTAGAGGCGGCAAAGCGTCTGGATCAAATGCGTTATGTGGATGAGGAGTTATTATCTTATATTTTATCTTGTTCTTGTCAAGCGAAAGCGGATGTGGTGAGTCAGGATGAGAAAGAAGGGGGGTTAAGAGCTATATTAAATTATGGTCATACTATCGGTCATGCGGTGGAAAGTTTGACTGGATATAAGGTAGTTAATCATGGGGAAGCTGTCGGGATTGGCATGGTAGCAGCGGGTGAAATTGCGGTGCAACTTGAGATGTGGACATCAGGAGAAGCGCAACGGCAAAATAAATTGATTGAGAAAGCTGGATTACCTAGTAAATTGCCACAAGGATTGGATATTGAAGGGATTATTGATACTTTACAAACTGATAAGAAGGTGAAGGATGGGAAGGTGAGATTTGTGCTGCCGAGTAAGATTGGTGAGGTAATAGTTACGGATCGAGTTTCAGCAGATGTGATTCGGGATGTGTTGGGGAAAATGTAATAATTCCAGCAGGATACGGGGATGTCAACTAAATGAGGTAAAATTACTATAGAAGCCAATCTATTGATGGGTGGGGAGTACTCACCCTTAATATTAAATGAATTAACCATCCTCATCCCACTTCTAACCAATATCCGCTTCCAATTGTGCCCCCACAATCTCCAACTCAATCGGACGGATTTCTTCCAAATCGCCAGCTAAATCCTGCACTAATTCATTAAGCAATTCTGGCTCTAAATAAAAGTGCGATCTCTCAGTTAGCTTAAGCTATAAGCGAATGGAATTCGCGGCTAAAATACGGCGATTGACTAACCCGCG
>NZ_JAMZMM010000316.1 GCF_024178385.1 Limnofasciculus baicalensis BBK-W-15
CTTAAAACGGACTTCGTCCCGCAACGCTCTCCAAAAATCAAAACTCTCTTCCCCACTCCCCATTCCCCACGCAATGGAGGGTTGATATCGAGCAGCAATGCCGGGTATCAGCCAAGCGCAAGCGTTAATGGTTATCGACTTTAAGTTACACCGTGGACTTATACATAGCTCGATTTACCAGTGGGTAGGTTTGTCTAGGTTTTTAGAAGCGGTATATTTGTACTATGATAGTTGAAATTGTTGATGAAATGTAATTGGCACTGGTACAAGGGGGAATACAGATGAATAGCTGCGTCTTGATGGCACAAATCATTCAAGCTCCAGAACTCCGTTACACCTCGGATACTCAAACCCCCATAGCCCAGATGCTGGTGGAATTTCCTGCTCTCAAAGCTGATGAGCCACCTGCAACGTTAAAAGTGGTGGGATGGGGCAATTTCGCCCAGGAAATTAAGGATATGTATTCGGTAGGCGATTTGGTGGCGATTGAAGGTCGTTTGAGTATGAATACTATCGAGAGGCCAGAAGGGTTTAAGGAAAAACGTGCGGAATTGGTTGCTTCCCGAATGTACAAGCTGGGAGTGGATACAGAGATAGTACCAGAAATTCCTGCTACTTCTGGTTCGGTTAATTCCTCAACTCCAGCAACGACTACAAGATCTAGTAATGTGGTTGTACCGATGCGATCGCGCAAGGAGTCTGAACCAAGTCCCAAAGGAAGAGATTATCCCCATTCAGTTGCAGATCCAAGGTTTGATACTGTTCAACCCTCCACATTTGGGGGATCGGATAATCAGCAAGATTTGGATGATATTCCATTTTAGTTATTGGTTTTTGGTTGTTGGTTGTTGGTCAAATATAGCGATTAACAACTATTGTGTTTCAACTACTATATTCACTAGTTCATGCTATCCAACCCTTTTTAGTGCCGATTTGCTTTTGTTTGGCATGGGGGATAGTGATTCTCGGATTTTGGACAGTTTTATCAGCAATACGAAACGGTGTGGCTAATGCTAAACAAATGCACCAAATCCCCTGTACAAACTGTCAGTTTTTTATCAATGATTACCGTCTCAAATGCACGGTGCATCCATCAATTGCTAATTCTGAGAAAGCTATTCATTGTGGGGATTATTGTCCACATAGTAAGTAGTCATCATGAACTGCTTAATTCTAAAATAAAGCTACTGACTGCTGATATAGCAGTCGCCAAGGTGATGAGGAGAGGAGCAAAGGAGCAAACCTTGACCAGGCAATCTTTTCTCTTCTGCATTCTGCCCTCTGTCCTCTACCTTTTGCTATAGCTTATTTGCTTACAAATTTATTAGATATTTTTTTAGGCCTACCTACCGATCGCCAATTGAACCTACCTATTTGATCTTTCTTGAAAGCCTTTATCCTCTTCCCTATCCACAGGATGTTTCTTTGATCCACATCAACTTAGTATAGACAGGGGGTTCCCTAAACGCTGGTGGGGCTTAACATTGAGAGATTGTTAATTGCCTTGTGGATTACCACAATACTACCAGCAACGGATAGAAAACGTAACGAGCTTATTGCAACACTCGAATTTATGAATAGTTAACCGAACGCCTGTGGTGGGAATAGCCCATAATATCCCTGTGGCGACTCAGTGTTGTCCTACTCAATTGGGATTTACCGCGATCGCAATCTATGTGGTTGCGACTAACTGAATTCGACCTGCATCCATCTCAGACATTAATAATTCCAGCGCTTCGTAATCAGCATCGGAAATATAACCTAGACGGGTGAGTTCGTAGTTGATTTCGTTTTCAATATCAGGAGTGAGTCTCCTAATGTAGAGGGCTTTTTCTACCAGATGGCGAATAACGTATGTCGTTTTCACTGTTTATTTTCGTAGAACTCCATAGTATCGAATTATCAATTGAATCCCTATTCAAGATAGTGATGGAAATCAAATTTTTCAGTGATTTGGATTACTGTTATCTGAAGCTTAATGGGGTCTAATACTATACTTCAAATACCTAACAAAGCAGAGATTGATTATTATATCAAAAATAGTATTCTATTTTACATCAAGATCGGATAAAGATAGCTATATTCAAAGAGTTGACTTGCTATTGTAACATCAGGCAATGGCTAGATCCTGTCTTTACCTTACTGAGATAGAATTGTTGGAAACAAAAATTCAATAAAATCAGTATATCTTCACACATTTACTAAAAATTACCTCAGTAAAAATTTAGTAAAGGAGAACGATTTGGCGAGAGTCCACCCATTTTAGGCAGTGGAGTGGACGTTTAGGGAATTCAGACGTTATCTTCAGATTATTCTCTGTAATTTTTTTTGTGAACCAACGTAAGGAGTGAACTATGGTAGTTGCTATCAGGGACTCGGAACTGGCTATTATACAGCCTTCTGGACAGATTGATGTCTCCAACTCCGTTGAATTTAAACGGCAGCTCACAAAAGCGATATTGTCAAAACAGTATTCCGCTGTGTTGGTGGACATGCAACGGGTGGAATCTATCGACAGTGAAGGGTTGCTCGCGTTGGTGGCTGCCTTTCGTCAAGCGCAAAAACGGAAACTGCGCTTCAGTCTGTGTTGCGTCGCCCCCTCTATTCGCATTGTTTTTGAGTTAACTCAAGTAGACAGGGTGTTTGAGATTTTTGAGAACCGTCATACTTTTGCCATCTCCCTGAAACCCCGCGAAAAGGCTCTTCAGTTGACTGCTTAAGGTTGGCTCTAATTGTATGAGAACTCTGGGTGCATCTCAATGGCAGCAAAAATATCGGTCAAGGTAGGTGTCTTGGGTTGATTAGATCCTCCAGACAGATCATCTCGCCTATCCTACCAAAACATCATAGAAGCTGAGAGCCTCCCTTTTGTGACATCTCCTACACCAACCTGAGTACAGGTATGGTGTAGGCTTCCAAACCAATCCGGCTATCGCTTAGGAGGCGTTTGGCTTTAAGAACGGAATGCCCTACCGCTCTATTTTTTATATTTATCGCCGCGTTATGATCGCGGTCAAGAGAAAAACCACAATGAGGGCAGTCATGCCAGCGAATATGCAGCTTTTTAGGTACTTTCTCACCGCAATTAGAACAATCTTGTGATGTATTATGGGCGCTTACTGGTATAACCAACAAACCAGCGTTTACGGCTTTGTTTGTCAGTATCGACAGGAAGCTTGACCACCCAGCATCCAACACCTTCTTCGTGTAGCCATTTACCCATGATACCCGTACCCACTCCAGCATCTAAAATTCGGGCATTTTTAGGAACGTACTTAATCGTTAAATCCACGATGGGTTCGCGGTTGGGACGACCAAAAGTTTCGGTTAAATCTTGTTCATAATCTTTAGCCCATTGGTTATAGCGATCGCTAAGTTCACTATTATTTTTTGAACTATAAACCCACTGAATTTTGTCTGGCATATTCATCATCATTTTCAACTTTTACTCAACCGAGACACTTGACCTTTTGTCCGAAAACACTTTCGAGCATTGGCACAAAAACGGATAAAGGTAATGTATCATAGTTAGGGTCAAAAGAGATTTGATCCCACATTTTACAAAACCGAATTGTTCGCTCAAAAGCTGGATGCTTTTGAAGTTGCTCACCTTGGTTTTGATTCAATACCACATTTATACACAACTAATCTTAGGCAAACACTGCTGTAAAGCCAAGAAGAAATCAGGGGAAATAACTAAATCTTCCTCTTGATATCCTGAAAAGCAATGCCGTTGCTCTGATCGTAAATAATGGGCTAGTTGATTAGCTTTTTGATCGAGTTCTTGATAAGTTAATTGGTCT
Organism: Limnofasciculus baicalensis BBK-W-15; assembly: GCF_024178385.1. Taxonomy (GTDB): domain Bacteria; phylum Cyanobacteriota; class Cyanobacteriia; order Cyanobacteriales; family Coleofasciculaceae; genus Limnofasciculus; species Limnofasciculus baicalensis. Next base: position 3,804 of record NZ_JAMZMM010000316.1, read on the forward strand.
TGTCCAAAAACTACTGCTACTGCCTTGGGTGTTTTTGCGACTTGTTTTTCAAATAACTGATGAATACCACTAATGTGTGACATGTGTGTGACATAGTGTAATTAATTTTTCTCGATATTATAGCAGTGCGTGCTGGCGTATTTACAGTACACTTGTTCTAAAAGCCTCCCGAAATGAAGATTTGATGAAGTCTTTCAACCCACGATGACATTCACCCCTGCGGCGGCTGATAATAAGAGTAAGTCTTGGGTGAACATGGGACATCTGTACCGCATATTTCTTTTATTGGTCGCTTAAATACCCACAGGCGCAGATAATAGCGTACCATATTCCTCAAACCATCTAAATGTGTCGAGTTGTTAACAATTGAGTGACCAGGTACTATTGTCTATGCAAACACTTGTTGCACCTAGCTTTCATCCCTCTTATCGCATCAAACAACAGCCTCTAAAATTGGTAGTATTGGGTGATAGCCTCATCTATGGGTTTGGCGATCCTGAAGGCGGAGGTTGGGTAGAGAGATTGCGACGGCAGTGGATGTCACCCAATAGTTCCGGTCACATCCTGTACAATTTGGGTGTCCGTGGAGATGGTATCCTGCAAGTGCAAGATCGTCTAGAACACGAGTTTCGCCGTCGCGGGGAATTGCGGAATCGGGTTCCAGATAAGATTATCCTCTCTGTCGGCGTGAATGATTCTGCCCGTCTCGGGCGTAGCAACGGTCGGAATTTTACAGATTTTGATATATTTCAGGTAGGGTTGGCAAATTTGCTCGACCAAGCGCAGGGACTCTGTAAGGTTCTATTTGTGGGAATGGTACCTGTGGATGAATCTAAGATGCCGTTTCTCGATTGTTTGTACTACAATCATCTCGATCAGTACCGCTACAAGGAAGCAATCCGCCTTGCTTGTTTGAAACGTCAGATTCCCTATTTGGATATTTTCGATACATGGATGAATCGGGGTACTGATTGGTGTACTCATCGTTTGTCTGATGACGGACTTCATCCTAATGTGTTAGGGTATCAGGCATTATTACAAGATGTCCTAGACTGGGAACCATTCCGTCACCTGTGATGCTATCGGGATGTGAAGGAATCTGATACTATGTTCCTTTCAAGATACGACATGGAATCCCATACTTACTTAAAAGTATGGGGATTATACTTTTACCTCTTCCCTTTTAAAACTATTTCCCGTTCTCTCTTTGCTTTTAATATCGAATCCTTTGGCATTGGTATAATATCTTTTTTTTAACGCTCATAGCCCAAAGGGGGGCGCAAAGGTACGCAAAGATTTTTGCACTACTCAGTTGAATAATTCCGACCGGAAATGATATAAGCAGCCTAGAAAAAAACTATCTTCGTTTAGACAAACGAGATTGAATGAAGCCATCACTAAAACAGTACATTTTTGAGATTATCGAAGGCTCCAATAAAGATAATTGGGTTGGTCAAGTTTTCGATAGTTTTATCTTGGTATTAATTGTTCTGAATTTAGTGACATTTAGCCTAGAAACTGTCCATAGTGTTTGGATAGAATATAAAGAAGTTCTGACTGCATTTGATATTATATCTGTTTTTGTTTTTACCTTTGAATATAGTTTAAGAGTTTGGTCATGTACCGTCAATCCAAAGTTTCGACATCCAGTTTGGGGTAGATTACGATTCATCTTCACTCCTTTACTCTTGATTGACTTATCTGCTATCCTTCCATTTTACTTGCCTCTATTTTTTCCAGATATACGATTTGCTAGATCCATCCGCTTATTTCGGTTTTTCAGATTATTAAAGTTGACCAGATATTCTGATTCATTGAAAATAATATTTACAGTATTTCTTATTAAAAAAGAAGAATTGATTATTACATTTTTTGTCTGGTTTTTGCTGTTGTTTTCCGGATCTAGTCTCATGTATTTTGCGGAACATGAAGCTCAAGCCAAGGCATTTCCCGATATTCCCACAGCTATGTGGTGGGGGGTTGTTACATTGACTACAGTTGGCTACGGAGATATTTATCCTATCACTCCGATGGGAAGAATTTTGGCAGGAATATTAGCCGTGTTGGGAGTGGGGATATTGGCGTTACCGACAGGAATTATCGCCTCCGGATTTTATGACGAATTGCAAGGCAAGCGGAAGAAAAAACGACATAAACATGCTATAATCTGCCCCCACTGCGGTAACTTAATCGATGAACACCCAAGTGACAAGTCTCACCACTAAGCCAAGAGAAGTTGCCACTGGATGGCATGGCAGTTTGGAGTTAGTATATGCCTATAACCAGAGTAAAACTCAACTTATTCACTCTCAATCGCGATCGCCTCTAAAAGTACAGCGTCCCTTTTATCCAGAAGGGGAGGGTATTTGCCATACAGCAGTATTGCATACCGCAGGTGGGATTGTGGGAGGTGATATTCTTTCTCAAACTATCCATCTTCAACCTAATTCCCAAGCTTTACTTACTACTGTTGCTGCTAGTAAAATCTATGGTAGTCGCGGTAGATCTCCTGTATCTCCGGAAGGGCAAGCAGCCAGACAAACTATTGACATTAAAGTAGATGCTGGTGCTATTTTAGAATGGTTACCCCAAGAAACAATTGTATTCAATGGTGCAGTTTATCAGCAGGATTTGCGGGTAAAATTAGCATCAGGAGCAAGTTGGTTGGGATGGGAGATAACCCGTTTTGGTCGTACTGCTAGGGGAGAAAGATTTTTGCAAGGTGAATGGAGATCCCATACTGAAATCTGGCAAGAAGGAAAACCTCTATGGATTGACAGACAATGGTTACCAGGAGGAGAGGAAATTCTCAACAGTCCCCATGGATTAGCGGGACAACCAATTGTCGCAAGTCTCATTTACATCGGACAACCTGTATCATCTGAAATTATTACGGAAGCGAGAAATATCTGGATGGCAAAAGCAAGACAGGGAGAAGCAGGCGTGACTCAAACCATGGGGGACGGATTATTATGTCGCTATCGTGGCGGATCGACTTCAGAGGTGAGAAACTGGTTTACAGAGGTTTGGCAACTCCTCCGCTTATCCCATTCCGGGCTTGCCGTTACCAAACCACGATTTTGGCCTTTATAGTAATCGCTAATCGCTAATCCTCAACCTAGCCCCTAGCCCCTACTCCCCACTCCCCACTCCCTACTCCCTGACTTATGCAATTATCACCCCAGGAAAAAGACAAATTACTAATTTTTACAGCCGCTTTGGTAGCCGAAAGACGCAAAGACAAAGGGTTAAAACTCAACTATCCCGAAGCAGTAGCATACATCTCTGCGGCAATTCTTGAAGGGGCGAGAGAGGGGCGAAGTGTGGCAGAGTTAATGAGTTACGGTACAACTATATTGAGATGTGATGAGGTGATGGATGGCATACCGGAAATGGTGCAGGAAGTGCAAGTAGAAGCAACTTTTCCTGATGGCACTAAACTAGTTACAGTCCATAATCCGATTCGAGGATAGAAAATGGGGAATGGGG
>NZ_JAMZMM010000317.1 GCF_024178385.1 Limnofasciculus baicalensis BBK-W-15
CAACTTCTCCAAATTGTTAAAAAAGTGGGTCTATCTTATTATGACACTGTTTAACCCGACAGATTGTTTGATTTTAGTGGTTGACGATCTTCACCAAAATCTCCAAGTTATGGGTAGAATCTTAGAGCTTACAGGCTACAAAACTAGTTTTGCTACCAATGGAAAGCAAGCCTTATCATCTGTCCATGCTATCCAGCCAGATCTAATTTTATTGGATTTAATGATGCCAGAGATGAACGGGTTAGAAGTTTGTGAAAAATTAAAAGAAAATTCATATTTCTGCCAAATTCCCATTATCTTCTTGACTGCTAGTAATGACAAAGCAGATCTGATCCAAGCCTTTAAAAAAGGAGCAGCAGATTATATCACTAAACCTTTTAAAGTAGCAGAAGTTCTAGCACGGGTAGAAAATCAACTGAGTTTGCGTTCTCTTCAAAAACAACTTCAACAACAGGCTGAGACACTTCAGGATGCTAACCAAAGACTGCAAACTGAAATAATGGAACGGCAGTTTATAGAAGAAAGATTGATGACTTATGAGAAAAGAATCCGTACTGTTTTTGAGGCAATACCAGATATTTCGATTATCATTCATATTCAAGATCGTAATATTGGAGACTTAGAGGTTTTGCCCACTCATTCAATTTGTTCTGATTTAGAAAATATCGAGCAATTAAATCAAACTATTGAGCAGTTCTTTCATGCTAAAACAGCTACAGTCTGGTTTGAGATTGCCGATCGAGCTTTAAAAACTAAAAATACTATTAATTATGAATATAGTTTAAATATTAACAACCAAAATAAATGGTTTACAGCGACAATTTCTCCATTTGAAGACAGTTCTGTAATTTTCGTAGCGAGGGATATCAGCGATGTCTATAACGAGCTTCGCTTACGCAAGCAGGCCGAAGAAGCGTTACAACTTGCAGAACAAAGCTATCGCAGTATAGTTGAAAATGCGATAGAAGGCATTTATCAATCGACTCCGGATGGACGATATATTAATGTTAATTCTGCTCTAGCTAGAATCTATGGTTATTCTTCTCGTGAAGCGTTGATGGAAAGCATAATAAATATAGATACACAATTATATGTCAACCAAAACCGTCGCAGTGAATTTCGTAGAGCAATAGAAATTAAGGGAGAAGTATCTGGATTTGAATCAATGATTTATTGCCAAGATCGCAGAACAATTTGGATTTCAGAAACAGTACGTGTCGTTCGAGATACCAATGGGAAAACTATTTACTACGAAGGGATTGTTTCTGATATCACTGAACGGAAAGTGGCACAAGAAGCACTGAAATTTCAACACGATCAAACGGAACTACTATTACTAAATATTTTACCACCATCTATTGCTGTTCGCCTGCAATCGGGAGAAAACCCCATTGCAGATCATATTGAAGAAGTCAGCGTATTATTCGCCGATTTAGTAGGATTTACTGAATTTTCCTCTTGTCAAACTCCCATAGAAATCGTGGTAATTCTCAATACTATTTTCTCTGATTTCGACCAATTAGCACAACATTATGGTTTAGAGAAAATCAAAACTATTGGTGATGCTTATATGGTTGTGGGAGGCTTACCAACATCTGAACCCACTACCCAAACAGAATCCGATTCAGGGCAAAGTATTGTAGATATCGCAGCGCGTACTGCAAAAATGGCACTTGATATGCAGCAGTCTATCATTAAGTTTAATAGTAAGTGGAAACAAACATTTCAGTTACGGATTGGGATTCATTGTGGTTCAGTTGTTGCAGGGGTGATTGGTATTAGTAAATTTAGCTACGATCTTTGGGGCGATACCGTCAATGTTGCATCGCGGATGGAATCAACTGGTTCGCCAGGAAAAATTCAAGTAACTGGTGCATTTTACGATCGTTTAAAGCACCACTTTGTCTTTGAACAACGCAGTGCAATTAGTGTAAAAGGGAAAGGTGAAATGCTCACCTACTGGCTCATCAGTAGCCTTGATGAATAGAGTTCAGAGAAGCTTTTAGGGTAAGATTTCGGTTGATCTTAAAAAAAAGCGGATAAATGCTATAATATCAACAGATAAGTTTCCCAATTTAGCTAGAGGTGTTATATTAATGGCTTTTACATCTTATAAACAAATTGGCGCTGTACTCAAAGAATATAATATTACGTCAATCAAGGAAAATTATATTGTTCCTGCAAATTTACCAATTAGAGATTACTTCAAAGAAGAATTAGAATATACCCTAACAGAGGTTGCCTTTGATGACTCAGAATATATTGTCTGTGAAACGTTGATTTATCCAATTTTGCGAGAAGTTTCAAAGTCGTATAAAGATAAATTTACCCTGTGGAGTCACAAATCAATCGAGTATGATGCCAAACTGTGCGGCACACCAGATTACATCTTGGCAAAGCGATCTCCATTAGGCATAGAAATTTTTGAAGAGCCTTTATTTGTAACAGTTGAAGCAAAAAAAGATGACTTCATCGAAGGATGGGGTCAAGGATTGGCGGAAATGGTTGCTGTCCAAAAAATCAACAATTTTTCAGATAGTCAAACCATTTTTGGGATTGTTTCTAATGGCAAGTTATGGGAATTTGGGAAACTAAAAGGGAATCTGTTTACCAAAAATATGAAATCCTACAGTATCTCAGAAATAGAGCAATTATTTGGAGCGTTAAATTACGTGTTTCAGCAAGCAGAGTTAGAGTTAGAAGCGATGGATGGGTGATGGATTATACGATACAGCCATTTTCAGAAAGGATGGGTAGAATAGATTGGCGATCGCGAAAGGAAGTTGTAGAATAGGCGATTTAGAGTCATCATGTACTAAGGTTATAACCATGAATATTAAACGTCTGATTCTACCTGCGATCGCGCTCCTTGGCATTACCGCATTCCAAATAGCTGCTACAGCGAGATCTTTAGATCCATCAGAAGCGGAAGTAGACGCTCAACTTCAAGCTGTAATTAAAGCCCAAGGCGATGAGGGCTATCAATTGGCATTCCCGCGCACCTTGGGTAAACTGGAAAGAGGGGTACAAGCGCCCAAGACAGTCTTTCTCAATGGAAATCGAGAGTATAGTTTTGTCGCGGTATGCAATCGGGATTGTAATGATGTAGACATAATCGTCAAAGATATGAATGGTACGGTAGTAGCCTCCGATGTGGCGAATTATGCGATCGCGATCGTGCCTTTTGTGCCAGGATCGGAAGGAAGATATGAGGTTAATGTGAAAATTAAAGGATGTTCAGTTAGAAATTGTGACTTCGGTTTGGGTGTATTTGTCAAGTGACAATGAAATGAATCTATACATATAGTGGGAATGGTGCGTTAGCTCTCGCCTAACGCACCCTACAGAGATATGGTTTGGGTAAGTTTGTTATTAACTCGTCACACCTTCCAATTCCTTATCAGTTAGATCGTACAACTCCCGCAACTTATTTAACTTCTCCTCACTAGCTTGCCAAAAACCCCGCCCATTTGCCTCCAACATCCGCCCTACCACATTACGAAATGCTTCGGGATTTGCCTCTCGTAACTTCTTCGCCATTTCTGAATCTAAGGCATAAGTATCAGCAGCTTGCTCGTACACCCAATCATCAGTAAAATCAGCCGTACCACCCCAACCAATTAAGGCTGTCATTCGTTGAGATATTTCATAAGCACCACCTGAGCCTTGATTTGCCATGGCATCTGCCCATTTGGGATTAAGTAACTTGGTGCGATATTCCAAACGGAGCAAATCTTCTAATTTACGAGGTGTGGTATCTTTCGAGAAACTTTCGACAAAACTAGCAGTAACTTTTTTACCCCGTTGTTTTTCTGCGGCTTTTTTCAAGCCACCTGTATTGGCGTAATATTCCTGAATATCGGTAATTCCATATTCCACTGAATCAATTTCTTGGACAATGGTGCTAGTTGTTTTCAGTAATTGGTTGAGAATATCTGGACGAGATTCACCTTTATCTTGTCTGCCATAACTAAAACTATTGCGACTTTGCCAGGTATTTCCTAAGTCATCTCCAGACTCCCAATTTCCATCAACAACTCGATCGTTTACTAGGGAACCAAAATCCCCAGCCGGGTTAGAAAATAATCGAGCTGAGGCATTCTTTACTCCTTGGGATTGCAATGCTAAAACATGTTTTCGGATGAAATTATGGTTTTCTGGTTCCTCTGCATCTGCGGCACGTTTAAACAAATCATCGATTAATTCAATAATATTGACAAAGCTATCGCGGAAAATACCTGATAGATTTGCTAACACATCTATCCGAGGATGCCCTACTTCTGCTAAAGGTTTCAACTCATAGCGAACAATCCTTCCCGTACCTTCTTTTACGGGTTCAGCTCCAACTAATTCTAAGAGAATTCCGAGAGATTCACCCTTAGTTTTAATCGCATCTAATCCCCATAACATTACCGCTACTGTTTCCGGATATTCACCATTTTCTTGTAGGTGTTGGGCAATAATTTTTTGGGCAATTTCTCTTCCTCTTTCATAAGCAGCAGGGGAAGGCATTCGGTAGGGATCTAAAGCATGAATATTTCTGCCTGTTGGTAAGACTCCTATGCCATCTCGTAATAAATCGCCTCCGGGTGCAGGGGGAATATATTCGCCATTTAATCCGCGTAATAGATTAGTTAATTCATCGGTGTTTTGCATTAATAATTTGGCAATAGAGGTGGCAACGGATGAGGTAGCGGATGTAACGGATGGGGTAGCAGATGTGTTATTGGTTATTCTGGAAACTTTACTATCTCTATACAACTTATCCGTTACATCCGTTGCCCCATCCGTTACATCATCCGCTGCCAAGTTTTCTCCAAAATAAGCTTCTAGATAAGATGCTAATTGTTCCTGATTCGGTGCTGCACCCAATATATGTAATCCTGATGAGAATAAGCGATTTTCTACAACTTGCAGGTATTCGTACAGTTTGACTAAATAGTCATTGAAAGCATGGGCGCTAAATAGCCTAGTATTTTCTGGTGTGAAGGGAATACCTAACTTTTTCGCATCTTCAAAGGGACAGTCTCTATCTAATCCTGTATCTAGTATCTTTTTACAGATAGCTTCTTTCAGGGCGTAATTCTTTTCGGTATCTTCTCGATATTCTGAGATTAAATCCCGCAGTACCATTAATTCTTTATACAATCCGGCGCGACTGTATGGCGGTACATTGTGAGAAATTAATACTCCATAACCTCGGCGTTTAGCTAGGATTGATTCTGAGGGATTATTGGCTGCATAGATATATAGATTTGGCATATCTCCTAACAGAATATCTGACCAAGAATAGCCAGTATTTCCTAGAGGAGAACCCGGCAACCATTCTACTGTGCCGTGCATTCCAAAGTGAACTACTGCATCAGATTTAAAATCATTTTGCAGCCATTTGTAGAAGGCTGCATATTGGGGATGGGGTGTCATATCTCGTTCAAACATTAGCCGCATCGGATCTCCATTGATACCGAGAGGTGGCTGTACTCCTATCCAAATATTTCCTAACTGAATACCCCCAATCTGGAATTCATCTCCGTAGGTTTTAATGCCAGTGCTTGTGAGGGATTGCCATTGTTTTTCGATGCGAGTAGTGAGGAGATAACCTAGCCATTTTTGTAAGGTTTTAACATTAACTATTGTTGGTTGTTGGTTATTGGTTGTTGGGGGTTGGTTGTTGGGTTTTGGGGGTTGGTTGACTATCTCATCGGCTTCTTTGACTCTGCGGATGATTTCTTCCCCATCTTCTGGTAAGTCGCCGACATGGTAACCTTGCTCTTTGAGGGCGTGGAGTAGTTTAAGGAGGGATTTTGGTACATTTAATAAGGCTGCTGTTCCTGTCGCTCCATATCCAGGTGGAAAGTTATATAAAATAATGGCTATTTTTCTTTCAGATGGTGGGGTTTTTCTGAGGTTAATCCAATTATTAATTCGCCCAGTTAGTCGCTTTACTCGTTCGGGAATTAAATATATATCTTCTCCTACTAAACCACCAAGAGGAATTGTATCAATGGCTCCATCTAATTCGGGTAAAGCATATAAAACAACACTTTGCAATCCCCCAATTCCTCGTCTTGTCCAAGAGTGGATATCTTGAATTAGTAGGGGTGCGGCAACAATATAAGGGATATTTTTTGCTGTGAGAATTTTTTTGGCAACATCTACTTGTCTTCCTCCTTCCATGGAGCCAGCGGGACCACCCACTAGGGGAAAGCCAATTGTGGAAACAATTGCGTCTACTTCTACTGCTTCTTTGGATAGGGATAGAGTTTCAATGTTACCTTTTTCTCGCTGTTGAGTTTCATAAGCAGTTGTCATCCAATCTCGCACGGCGACATGCCCTTCTACGCCGTTAATAAAGATGGGTAATGGGATTAATCCTGCTGATTCAAAATAGCGAATTAGTTTAGCAATATAAGGTTGTTTGGTGACAACGTGTTTGCGATAAAGTAAAATACCAACCACCTTGGCAACGGATTTATTAACGGATGTAATGGATGATGTATTAGTGATTTTTGTAACTAATTTATTTGGGGCTATCTGCTGCTGATACCAGGCTAAATATTGTTTCGGTGATTCAAAGTAACCATCATAATCTGGATGGAGTAATCCGATATTGGGGGTTTCTACTGGTGGGGGGATTTCTCCTACTTTTAATTCTAAATATTTCTCTGCTATTGTCCAAAACATTGATGCGACATTATCGGAGCCGCCAGCATTCCAGTATCCGTAAATAATTAGCCAGTTGCGCAAGTCTTGGACTTTTTGCACGGGAATGTATTTCAGGAGTTTTGGTCCCGTTTTCAAGAAGCTGATGTAGCCTGCTAATTTATCTTCTTCTCGCCCATTACTGAATTTATCGAGAATAAATTTAATGGGTTTGGGCATTCCTTTGGGGTTATCCCCAATTTTAAATGCACCGATTTGGGTTAAACTCATTAATTCTAGGGCAGACTCGAATACCAAGCGGATGGGGATGTGCTGCACTCTTGCTCGCAGCCACATTACTTGGTCATAATCGAAGAGTAAGCTACCAAAGAAGACTTGGGCATTTTTCAGGGCAGTTTCTACTTTATCTGGTTCCGTAGTCAGGGCGCGATCGCTAAATACTTGAATTTCTAACTCCAGACAGCGGGAAGTGGCTGACTCTGCTGCTTTTCGGTATAAATCAGCGTTAAATGATTCAAATCCGGCAATGAGTACAATGCGTTTCATGACTCAATCTCTTAAACTTTCTTTACATACTTCGATCTTAAATCCCTTTATCAGAAAATGGTGTAAAGGGGGTGTAG
>NZ_JAMZMM010000318.1 GCF_024178385.1 Limnofasciculus baicalensis BBK-W-15
GCATTGTATCCTAACTCACTGAGCATCTCGTAGAGGAGAGGTAAACTAAGACCGATTACGTTGGTGTAGCAGCCTTCTAGTTTTTGGATAAATAATCCCCCTCTACCTTCAATGGCAAAGCAGCCTGCACAATTAAGAGGTTCCCCTGTGGCGACGTAAGCTGCGATCGCGCGATCGCTCACATCGGCAAAGTATACTTTTGTGATGCCACACTTGACTATTGTCTTATCTTGAGCTATGTCAATTAACCCATGACCAGTGTAGAGAATACCGATATTACCTCGCATTTTCTGCCAACGTGCGATCGCATCTTCTGAGTTAGCAGGTTTCCCGTGAATCTCGCCTTGGATACTCAAGACGGAATCACAACCCATTATCAGGGCATTACTAAACTTATTCTTTACAGTTTGCGCTTTGCATAATGCTAGTGTCTGGACTAAATCCATGGGATTAGTTAGCTGAATTTGAGATTCATCGAAATCGCTCTGACACACGACTGGTTCAATTCCCGCATTTTGTAATAATTTACGCCGTGCAGGTGAAGCTGATGCTAAGACAAAGGTTGGGATATTCATGGGGAGTGGGGAAGAGAGTTTTGTTAGCGCAGCGGGACGAAGTCCGTTTTGGAGAGCGTTGCGGGACGAAGTCCGTTTTGAGTTTTAATTCATAATTCCCATTAATATATTATAAATCCTCAACATACCGCTTTAATTCCCGTGCCATACGTTGCATTCCTCGATGTTCATCGGCGCGAATGAATGGCAAGAAAACGCGGGATAAAATTCCTGAAAAATTGCTTTTGTGAACATACTTAGTCCGACGAAAACCAATCTCTTGTAACTCAAACACGTACTCATTGCTAAAGCCACGAATAGAAGAAACCCACTTAAGACAAACCTCTGGTTGAACTTGCATTACCAAAGGATCGAACTCTGTCTCCTCATCATGAGGTAACCTGCGAAGGGATAGAGAAACCTCTTGTCCCTGCTGAAAAGACAATTTAGAATCACAATCAAATAAAAATGTGTTCCAGTATTTCCAGCGATCTTTCTGGCATAATACTTGCCAAACCCGCTGCTTTGGGGCATTGATATCGATTTCAGTATAAAGACTAGCCATAAATATTGTATAGTTGACTTTCCTCACTCGATTTATCTGTTTTATTAGGAACATACTTCATACTTCAACCATCAACCATCAACCTTTATACTTCATACTTCATACTTCAACCTTCAACCTTTATCGTGGGCATGTCCAGTATAGTATAAGAAAATGTTACTAGAATAAAGCAGCATGGCAGACCTAACACCGAATCCTAGCTTCAGTTTAACCATTCGCTTGCAACTTCCCAATCGTACCGGAATGTTAGCTAGCGTCACTCAGGCAATTGCCGAAGTTGGTGGCAACTTAGGGCAAATTAGCACGATCGAGCAAACCCGCAAGATTTCCATTCGGGATTTGAGTGTTGATGCTGCTAGTACAGAACATGCTGAACAAATCGTTCAGGCGGTTAAGGTACTTCAGGATATCAAAATTCTGGACGTATACGATCGCACCTTCAGTATCCATCGCGGCGGCAAAATCACTATTGAGAGCAAACTAGACTTGCACAATCAAGCTGATTTGTCAATGGCTTATACTCCTGGAGTGGGTCGGATTTGTAAAGCGATCGCACAAGACCCCGATCAAGTTTATGCCCTAACTATTAAAGGCAATACTGTAGCTATTGTTACTGACGGTAGTGCAGTGTTGGGGTTAGGGAATTTGGGACCAGAGGCTGCTTTGCCAGTCATGGAAGGGAAAGCCATGCTCTTTAAAGAATTTGCGGGAATTGATGCCTTTCCCATCTGTTTAGCTACCCAAGATACAGACAAAATTATCGAAACAATCAAAAATATCGCTCCTGTATTTGGTGGAGTTAACCTGGAAGATATCAGTGCCCCTCGCTGCTTTGAAATCGAAACCAGACTTAAGCAAGAATTGGATATTCCTGTCTTTCACGACGATCAACATGGGACAGCAATTGTTAGCCTTGCAGCTTTAATTAATGCCCTGAAACTGGTCAAGAAATCCCTAGAAGACGTGCGGATTGTAATTAATGGAGCTGGAGCGGCGGGAGTTGCGATCGCACGACTATTACGGAAAGCAGGTGCGCGTAATATTTTGCTGTGCGATTCTAAAGGGATTCTCTCGAAAAAACGTTCAGATTTAACTCAGGAGAAACTAGAATTTGCTGTTGAAGCTAGCGGTACACTGGCAGGTGCGCTTGTTGGTACAGATATCTTTCTCGGTGTGAGCGCCCCTGGCGTTCTAACTCCAGAAATGGTACGCTCAATGGCAAAAGATTCCATTGTGATGGCAATGGCAAATCCGATCCCGGAAATTCAACCAGAATTAATCGCCCATGATGTAGCAGTTATGGCAACGGGGCGGAGTGATTATCCCAATCAAATTAATAATGTCCTCGCTTTTCCTGGAGTATTTCGTGGCGCATTAGACTGTCGGGCATCTAGTATTACTACTAATATGTACCTAGAGGCGGCTTTTGCGATCGCGAATTTAATTAATGCCACAGATTTAGATCGAGAACATATTATTCCCTCTGTTTTTGATGAACGAGTTGCTTCTGCAGTTGCAGGTGCAGTGCAACAGGCTGCGCGTCAAGATGGTGTAGCGCGACGATAGACATTAGGGAGAAATTTTACACCCCTTTCCTTTCAGGGGAGGGGTGTAACTGGCGAAAACAGGGGATGCGGTGTTAATTGATTTTGGCATTGCGCAGGAGAATGAAACATAAACGGTTTCATAACCCGCGCAGGCGGGTTATGTTTGTGTAGCCGCGAATTCCATTCGCCTCGGCTCTCATCCTTCAATTACTGACAATTCCTGACCATTGCACCTTCTTCAGTTTATCCCGACGATAAGAAAAGAAATGTTCTGGTTCCTGATAAGTACAATGAGGAGCGATCGCAATTTGTGCTGCATCTAATCCCAATTGCTCTAACTGTATCGCATTCACCCGCCGCACATCTAAACGCACTTTTCCCGGTTCCGAATCTTCTAAAATAGGAGAATCTGGTAACTGCTGTAAGAAATTCAAAATTGATTCGGGTGAATCAGCCTTATCTGGTGGTATAATACTAGCTCCAACTTCGGCCGCGACTTCCGAGGCAACCTGATAAACCTCACCAGCGATCGCAGGTCCCATGGCTACTCGTAAATCTGCTAAACTACTGCCAGATTCGATTAATTTTGCGATCGCAACTGGCACAATCCTACCAGCAGTACCGCGCCAGCCAGCATGTATCGCCGCAACTCGTCCCGTCTTAGTATCACCAATCAATACCGGAGTACAATCTGCCGTACATACCCATACAGACTGCTGAGACTCCTGAGAAAGAATACCATCAGCTAGAGGGCGTGATAAATCCACATCGCTTCCGTTTTCGTCAGGGATTGCCCTTTCAATTTCAGAAGGCGTTAATACCGTACTTCCATGTACCTGTTTAACACGATATACCTTAGCATCAGGCTTAAGTGAAATGGAAATCGTATCAGGTAGACGAGGGGAAAAATGTTGAGTAAAAAAGCCGTGCTGCCACGGTTCAAGTAGACTAGAGGTGAGATAGGGTAAATCGTCCCAAGTTTGCCATTTCCAGGTATTCATAGAAATATTGCCAAATTTACCAATAGATGAGGCTAATATACCTCATCATGACTGCCAATATCGATGAGGAGAATATCGTCTTCTTCAACATTTGAGTTGGCGACAAAATCAAATACAATTCGGCAGTCGTATTCCACAGTACAAGCCCAAGCTCCAGCCAATTGTCCTTTCAGTTTGTGAGTCTGTAACGATGGATGAAAAGAGTTTTCTGCCAAAAGGCGCAAGACAGCTTCAATTTTAGGCTTAATTTCTGGATGCTTCCGAATCATTGCTTTGTAGGCACGTTTGAAGGATGGCGCGATGCTAATAATTCTCACTGATTTAACTGGGCAATCGCTTCATCAACCGTACCCCGAAAAACATTTCCCGATTGGTAGTCTTGTTTTGCCTGAGCAATGTTAGCAGCAATCTTGGCACGACGACTTTCAATCAAGCGACGCTGGAGAATGACAATCAGGGCAGCTTGATCCTCTGATGATAGGGTTTCGATCTCTTCCAGAACACTATTGAATGTTACAGATTGCATAGCGAGTGAAGGCGGCTCTAAACTGCTGCGGTGAAAGTGAGACTTTATTATATAATAAATCACTTTTGACCAATAATCTGGTTGATATGGCTGAAATGGTTTATCCTAGCTTAGGGAATATTTCACTGCGTCTGCCTCTGTGCCGTGCTATTTACTCACCAAGAGTTTGAAACTGCCATCCAAGAAGTTACATTCCAGGTATCTCAGGACATCCTCCTGCCAAAAAGCAGTCAACCCCCAAAGATACCCCTACATCTATTTGAAATATTACCCTCTACCAACAAAACCCTCTGGGAATTACTCGCAGGAGGGGCAACCATACCAACAGCAGTCATTGCAGCCCAACAAACAGCAGGAAGGGGGCAATGGGGAAGGCAATGGCAATCCCAGACAGGTGGGCTATACTTATCCTTGGCATTAGCTCCTAACCTTCAGGCAACTCATAGCCCTCAGCTAACTTTCTGTAGCGCTTGGGGAATTGCCACAGTTTTGAGAAGTTACGGTATTCCCGTCTTGCTCAAATGGCCTAATGACTTAATCCTTTTAGGCAGGAAGTTGGGCGGTATTCTCACAGAAACTCGCATCCAACAGGGTTACATTACCCAAGCGGTGGTAGGTGTCGGTATTAATTGGTGCAATAATGTACCGGAAACGGGAATTAATTTACAATCTTTTTGTCAAGAACAGTCAAGTTCAACAGTAACATCCTTGGCAATGTTGGCTGCTATTGTATTATACGGACTAGTAGTTGGATATCAATTCTCTCTAGAGGCAGGACTAGAAAAATTGCTCCTATCGTACCAAGAGCTACTCTATCATCGGGGATGTCAGGTAATAGTGGATGGCAAGCCAGGAATTGTAACAGGCGTTACACCCACAGGAGAATTGCGAGTCTGTTTAATTTCAGGAGCAGAAATAGCAGAAATTCACTTAGAGCCAGGTACAATCAGTCTTGGCTATTCTTCGTAATCTCTACCAATAACCAGCAACCAATAACCAACAACCAACAACCAACAACCACTTACCTTCTTTCAAAAATGACCAAAGAAACCTCCTCAAAATTCAGTCTATTAGGCATCTTCTATCGATATCCTAAATTCATGCAGTCCATAGGATGGCTGGGTAGTATCGGTATTCTCAGTAGCGGTATAGTCGTCGCGCAAACCAATTCAGCAAAAGACTCAGTTGCGGTAGCACCATCAAACACTACCCCATCAAGCGTCAAACCTACCAATTCTTCAGCCTCCAGCCGCGCCAAACTGCGCAAACCGAACCTGAAACCAGGTTTATTAGACTCAGCGCCCAGCCGCACCCCCCAAGGCACTCCTGCCCATCGCCGTTTAGAGACATCAGCTTCCACTGCCAACCCAGAATCTGTTTCAGTGAGGGAACCTCAAAATTCCATCTCCACACCACCAGAAACAGCCCGTCCTAGACGCGCCGTAGTTAGACTAAGTAAACCGAGACTGACTCCTCCTGACTTATCTGTACCTACTCAAGCCAGTGTATCAAAGCCTCCGAAAGTGACAATTAATCCGTCACAGCGTCATGAAAACGCCCAAAAACCTCTAAATCCTAACAATCGCGATAGTAACCGCAGAAACTACAGAGTTGGTTCATCTCCTCGTTACTCCAAACCGAGTGCTGTAGTATTGACAGAAAGGTCAACAGGTTGTACCACAACATCGCGAAATGGGCGACTTGCCAGTGGTAGTTGTGGCAGTCAGCCACCCCGTCAGGAAACAGCTAGCGTCAGACAGCCCCGGAACGAAACTGTGGCGCGTCGTCGCAGCCAACCTTTACAACAGCCCAGAAATGAAACTGTAGCAAATCGCCCAAACAAACCTGTTAAGTTTCGGGTTAATGAATCCATTGATAATCCTTCTGTAAACGTCGCTATTAATCGTCGTCTAAATCAACCCCTTGCGAATGGGACAAACGTAGCTACTGGTAATAACCTAAACCAACCCCTTAATCCTTCTGTAAACGTAGCTATTGGTAATAACCGAAACCAACCATTAACACGTCAGGTAAATCAATATCAAATAGCCGAAGCCAAACTACCCGCACCACCTGTTACCAAAGCTAAACCCGTCAGATTTGCGCCAATAACTGCAAGTACCCATCACATTCGACGAAGGCAGCATCATCATCAAGTATTCTCTGGACAGGCATCTGTACCAAGTGCGCTAGTTCCCTCAACCAGTCTCTCCATCCCAAGCGCTCAAACTGCCCCAATGGGTCTAGATTACTACGATCTTACCCGCCGACCCGTAGGACAGGCTAATATTGCTCAAACTAGTTTCATGTTCCCCTTGACAATTCCTGCTCCGATTACTTCTCTGTTTGGCTGGCGACTCCATCCAATTTCAGGGCAGTACCGTTTCCATGGGGGGACGGATTTAGGCGCACCTCAAGGAACACCTGTCATAGCGGCTGTTTCTGGCGAGGTAGCGACTGCTGATTATTTGGGTGGTTACGGTTTAGCAGTGGTGATACGTCATGAGGAAGGAACCCAGGAAAGCCTCTATGGTCATCTTTCTGAGGTATTTGTCAAGCAAGGAGACTTGGTGAATCAGGGAACTGTAATTGGGCGTGTTGGTAGTACTGGTTTTTCTACTGGACCTCATTTACATTTTGAATGGCGACAACTAACTCCTAATGGTTGGGTTGCTGTTGATGCTGGCGCTCATTTGGAGTACGGATTGGCTCAGTTTATGAAGGCTTTACAAGTTGCTCAAGTGCCTCAAGTACCTCAACAGCCTCAAGTTGCTCAACTACCTCAAGTACATCAACAGCCTCAATTTACTCAAGTACCTCAATTTACTCAAGTACCTCAATTTACTCAAGTACCTCAACCTACTCAAGTACCTCAACTTACTCAAGTACCTCAACCTACTCAAGTACCTCAACTTCAATCTTACTCGGTTCCTACACCGAAAATACCGATTGAGATAGCAGGAGAATCCAGTAAATCGGGGTTATTTGGTGAAATATCTGGAGTTGGAAAAATAGGGAATCTTTTTGAGGGAAAACAGTAGTAATTTTGGTCGAAAAACCTAACCCCCCAGCCCCCTTCCCTGCGTAGCT
>NZ_JAMZMM010000744.1 GCF_024178385.1 Limnofasciculus baicalensis BBK-W-15
TCCCTACTCCCTACTCCCTACTCCCCACTCCCTCTTCCCCACTCCCCATTTCCCTGGTGGTAAGTTCTAAAAAGACATCTTCCAGAGTAGCGCGAGTGCGACGCATCTCGTGCAATCCTATGCCAGCGCCAACGGTTACGGCGGCAATATCCCTTCCCGGCTCCAATCCTGCTTCTGATACAATCCGAATTAAGAAACGATCTGGGGGTAAGCCTTCTACATTGTCAGCAATTTCCACTAGGGAAACTCCTGGTAGGAGTTGTAATAGTTTTTGTAATTCTATCGGGTTTCCATTTATTTCCAACTCGTAACCGCCGCCCCCAGCTAACTGTGCCATTAAATTTTCTGGGGTATTGATGGCGACGATACTGCCTCGGTTGATAATGGCGACTCGACTGCAAGTCATGCTCACCTCTGGCAGTATATGGGTGGAGAGGATAATTGTACGATCGCCAGCAAGACTTTTGATTAAGTTTCGCACGTCAATGATTTGGCGGGGATCTAGACCTACTGTCGGTTCGTCTAGAATAATGGCAGGTGGATCGTGGACAATTGCCTGTGCGATGCCCACTCGTTGGCGGAAACCTTTGGATAGTTTGCGAATGAGGATTTTGCGCTTTTCCTCTAGGTTACACCGCGCGATCGCACTGTTAACCTTAGAATTGCGATCGCCTGCTGCTATTCCTTTAATTCCGGCTACAAAGTGCAAGAATCCCTCTACTGTCATTTCTGGATAGAGAGGCGGTGTCTCTGGCAAATAACCAATCTTACCTCGGACTGCCATAGAATTTTCATGAACATCATAACCAGCAATCCGGGCAGTACCGCTGCTTGCGGGGAGATATCCAGCTAAAATACGCATTGTAGTGGTTTTCCCTGCACCGTTGGGACCTAGAAATCCTAGGATTTCTCCAGCTTCAACGTTGAAGGTGACATCCTGAATGGCTGGAGTGGATGCGTATATTTTGCTAAGATGCTCTACTTCTATCATAGTTTGTTGTTTGTTATTTGTTATTTGTTGTTTGTTGTTTGTTGTTTGTTATTTGTTATTGGGAAGGGGATAAACAATGGGAGCATCCCGAGAAAGGAAGAAATGCAGGTTGTATTCTTTCTCCCCCCTTTGACAAGGG
>NZ_JAMZMM010000319.1 GCF_024178385.1 Limnofasciculus baicalensis BBK-W-15
GCCTTGTTTGTTACTTGTATAGTAATTGTTTCCGTACCTGCTTCTTGACTGAGAGGATAAGGAATTTTTCCGTCAAGGGGCACAGTACCCGGAGCAGGTAAAATCTCTACTTTAGTATCTTTGTCTCCTTTAACTTTCCAAGATATTAGTAATACAATGGGTTGTTTAGGATCGATGGGGATTCGATATTTTGGTAAGGGATCTACATTATTGAGCTTAAATTCAATAATTTCAATTGGTACTGGTACGGCTTCAATTTTGATTGGATCGGTTTTCTTGGCTTCTAATACTTCTGTGTTTCCGTGCTTAGTAATTATAGTTAATTCAAAAATATAAGTCCCGGCTTTAGTCGCATTAGTAGGTAAGTTTCGGCAGACTAATCCCTCTTCTGTTAATTGACAAAATTTCCACAGTACTTGAGGGACTCCCATGCTGAAATCGAAGGATATTTCGGGCACATTTACTACCCCTTCAGAATCTCTTCCAATTAATTTTAATGTTTTAATTTCTTCTGGATGGCTAATTTTCCAATTTAGTAAAATTCGGTCAACTTTAATAACTTTGTTTGGGCTTTGAGTTGGAGTTGGATTTGGCGTTTGATTTGGGCTTTGAGTTGGAGTTGGCGTTTGGGTTTGATTTTGATTTGGGGTTGAGCTTTGAGTTGAGGTTTTAGTTTGAGTTGAGGTTTTGGTTGGATTTGGGGTTTGATTTGGAATCAGAGTTTGAGTTAAGGCTTGGGTTAAGGTTTGAGTTGGGGTTTGGTTTTGGGTAGTAGCAGTTTTAACTTTCTGACTACTCGTGGGCGGAGTCGTTTGACTAATCGCCTCTTGGTAAACGGGTAGGGGGGAAGCAAACTCAAGAATCTTGGGTAAAGGAAATGGTGCAATCTGAATAGTACTAGTTTTGAGAGTCTGAGAGGCTACTCCTTTTTTCCCTAGGGGAACTAATGTAAGTTGAAAAATATAATTACCAGAGCGACGGGCATCAGTTGGCACATTCTTACAGATTAGCACTACTTTTTGGACGCAGAAACTCTTCAATTCGCTGGGTAAACCTTTGCTAAAATCGTAAAGAATTGGGCTGGTAATTACCATACCATCTGGCGATAATCCTTCCAGCTTTAATGACTGCAATCTATTCGGATTAGCAATTTTCCAATTCAGCCGCACCACATCCCCTTCTGCTTCAGAATAACTACTGCTAGCAGGAGCAAAATCGACAACTTGTGGTAGTGGTTTTGGTCGAAAAAATGACCACCAAATTAGTAAAATTAACGCACCAACTAGTCCAACTACACCTAACATAACTAGTAAAAACTGCCACCAGGGACGACCTTCCCAAATTAAAGTGCCTTGGTAGCGATTATTGGTGAGAGGAAACTGCTGAGTATCTTTGAGTTCGACAATAAAGTTGAAAACTCGTCCGTAAAAAGGTCGCTTCCACCACTTTGAAGTCGCTTCTATCTGTAAAGTGGAAATTCCATAACTTTTAGGTAAGAGCCGCACCCTTTCTGGTGTCAAGGTATAAGTGCAAAGATCGTCCCCATCAACACTTTTCGCTTCTAGAACAATTTCGCGAGGACAGTTACCTCCATTGTAAAGTTGTAGCTCAAATAAACCAGCGCGATTGTTAATCTTCCCGACTAAAGTTACTAATTCTACATTCAGGAGATAGAGAGGTTCAATTTGGAAATAGACTGGCTCCAACAGCACCAAGTCAGGATTATATAGAGAGTACAGACGAATTGTCGGGGAATAAACAGCAGCAACTGCATCTGGGGGTGGGGTTAAAATTAGTTGAATTTGCCCCTTGTCACCTGGGTTTAATTCCAGCGCATCTGTATCTCGAACTACTCCTAATTCCGGTAATCCTTCCGGATAAATAACAGTAAACCACTTCGGATTGAGATCTGGGCAAGTGAGGCGAAATCGATCTACTCGATCGGAACGATTATGAACGAAAACTTGTATTGGTAGGGATGTCCCTGGTTGCAAAGAGTGAGGATTTGTTGAGCTAGTGACAGGTATTATACTGAAACTAGGGTCATTAATTCTAACAGCTTCCTGGACAAAAGGTAGAACCCGAAACCGAGATTGATGCTGGATTGGAGTATCTTCTGGGTAATGCTGTTGAGCATCCACCAGTAGCAGGTAATTGTAAGTACCTGGTAGCGCATCAAGAGGTATCTGAATTTGGAAAATTACTTCACCACTTTGTCCCCTTCCTAAAGCCAAACGTTCGCGAGGAGAAAGACACCACCCGCGCAAGGGTTCAGATGTTTCATCAATAAAAATATCAATGAGGGCACTTTGATCTCCCTCATTTGTCACCGTGACACACAATTCTAAAGAGGAGCCAGGGGTAACAGCAAATTCGCCAGAGGGATTAATAATAGTAGAGAGAGGCTTACCTGGAGTCAGGGATTGATGAATAGTTTGAGATCCCCTCATTCCTACTCTTCCTGCTAGTGTAATGTAGTAGCGCGAGGAACCTGCTACCCTAGTTTCAGAAACATAACCTTCCTCAACTAAGATATTAAGTTCGCTACTAACAGATTCTTCAGCGAGGTTGAGATATCCTAATAATTCTGACAGGGTACATCCCTGATTCCGTTGAATAGATAGAGCAATTTGTCGCTGAAGCTCAGGCAGTGTTAAGACATCTGCCATACTTAAACCGTCGCTATTTTGTACCACCATAGACTCCGCCCCTCCTAACAGCCACTCTTTACCTCTGGTTTGACCAAAAGTTACTTTTTTCTAGGTGAGAGGAAATTTTTTGATCTGTTCCCCCTAACGCTCGATCCGTACATACGTTCTATTGGAACGTCTCTACAACTCACCTTTCCTAGGTTACTATAGAGGCAGTTATACCTGACATATCGGTGGAAATCAGGATTGAGTGCAGAATCTTGACCCCTCCCCCAGCCCCTCCCCTGCGAGGGGAGGGGAGATGGAATTAATTGGGGTGGCGGTAGCGGCCTGTTTTTTGATGGCTGCGGCGTGTATTTTGTTGGTGCGTTGGGTGTGGGTGTTATGATGGGGTGAATGGGTAGCGATCCTCTGGCATGAGTGGCTTTGCGATCGCATCCTTCGCTGCGTGCCGTAGGCTAGCGCGTGGAGCAAGCAAATCGCAAGTAGAAATAAAAATAGAGCTAGTTATTTTAGAAAAATTAGAAAAACTATCTGAGTCTTTTCAGACAGAAGTGCTTCATTACAGCAAATATGGAAACCAAAACTATCACAATTCGCGTTAATGCTGAAGTTGCCCGTATGTTTGAGGCTGCTTCTGAGGAACATCGTCGTAAATTGGAAGTATTACTTAGCCTTAAACTTAGTGATGCGACTCGCAGCAAAAGATCCCTAGAGGAGGTGATGAGTGAGATTAGTCGGAATGCTCAAGCGCGAGGGTTAACCCCAGAAATTTTGGATTCAATTCTAAATGAGGAGTGAAGTGCGATACGTTTTTGATACAAATGTGATTATCAGTGCGCTTCTGTTTGAGAATAGCAAACCTGCTCAAGCCCTTCGGTATGCTTTAGCAAACGGAGAGGTGTTACTATCAATTGAATTGATCGAGGAGTTGAATGAGGTATTGGGGCGTGAAAGATTCAATCGGTATGTAACAAGTGAGGCACGAGAGGAATTTTTAGAAGCTTTAGTGGAGCGATCAGTTCTAGTTGAGATAATTGAGAATGTGCAAGAGTGCCGCGATCCAAAAGATGATAAGGTTTTGGAGTTGGCATTGAATGGAGAAGCACAGTACATCATCAGTGGTGACAGAGATTTGCTCGTATTGCACCCATTTCGTGGTGTGGTGGTAATCGCAGCAGATGAGTTGTTGAGAAGAATTGAGCTTGAGTAGCGGCGGGTATTCTCTTGCTGACGTTGGGTGTTGGTGCTTTTTCACTCATCCAAGTCTACCTGAGTAACTAGATCCAAAGATATCTCTAACACCTCTGCAATTTCCTCGTCGCTTAAGCCAAACTTCCGTAATTTATCAATTTTTTCAATCTTAGTTGGATTCTGGCTCTGTTGCTGGAAGTCAGGAGTTACAGCCTCACTTTTTTCTAGGTTAGCAGTAGAGGAAGTAGGGCAACTGTTGATGTAACCTATACTTATAATGTTTTGTTGGGCACTTTTGTTCCCAGTTTTTTTAGCTGTTATCTTCTGATTTATTTGCCGTTCTAATACAGATTCAAGATTGCTTTTCTTAACTTGTTCGCCAAAGACATCAGATAACATTTGCAAAAGTTCGTGACTGATTTTTTTAACGTGATCGGCACTATAACCATAAGTTTCTGAAACATTAGCATACTTTTGACGCTTCAGTATTCCCGCGATAATCCTCCGTTGCAAGTCATTTAGATGCTTGTCTTTCTTGGTGTAGATAGCTTCATCGACAAATTGCAATATTTGAGGAATGTCCATAGGTGGGGAGATGAGACAACTATGGTTACTATAGCCCACTTTTTCCCACTTTTTCCCACTTTTTTTTTGGCTGGGATGAAGATTTGAGAAAGATCCCACTTTTTCCCACTTTTTTGGCTTTTCAGGTGCGGTGCGGTTGAGCTATCCTAACAATAGCATAAAAAGTCCGTTGGCTATAGAGGGTGGCTGTGAAATGCTGATGTCTGAGGATGAATTAGAGACGCAATGGCTGGAACTACTGAACCTGTTCCGCTTGTCAGATAGCTTAAAAGAGCAAGTCTTAATTCAGCGTATCAAGGCACTCGCGCTTCCTGATGACCTTTGTCATGCACTAATATGCTCAATCGAGGGTAACAATCGAATAATAAATGAGTATTTATTTGATTTGCCAGTTACCTATCAACAGCCCGTTGCATGGATAGCACCTGTAATCGTTAATGGTGATAAGCGTTATGCTTGGATGATAGGTCAAGTTTCATCTGAGATATCTGAAGTCCGTTCTCGTTTTGATCGAGCAAGTGCTAGAGTAGGCGATGACTCAATACTAATGTGTAAGCATGAGCCAAAGCCGCTCATGTTCATTGAACCACTTGCATTATCAGACTTTAGCGAATCAGCAGAGTCTAATGGTTCTGAAATTGACAAAACAGTTGATGATTTTGCGGTTTTTCAAGTTGGTTATAAAGGAACTGAGGGAGATATTGAAGATTTCGATCAAAGGTTAGTTCTTAATGCTACACTTCTTGAAAAGAACTTTAATACCGCAATCAATAGAGCAGCAAAAGTTATTGATGGATTACAAGAAATTGACAATTACCTATTAGAGCAGCAAGCAAAGCTACTTGCAATGATCCACGCTGAAGCACACAATCGCGGGCATTTTGCTGGATCGTGGCCATTCGATAAATACAAGACTTGTGTACTTCATGAGGCTGTAGAAGAATTTCGTGCTTGCCTTAATGCTATCAGGTGGACAGAGCATCTTAACTTGACCTCTTATCAAGCGGATCTATTCGCATTTAGTGTATTTGCGATCAGGTTTTTTTATTATGGATATAGGGCTTATGTAGAGCCTATTAAGACTCATCAAAGTATTCGTGAAACTTCAGTAGGATTGATGTTTTTTGAAACCCTAAATCAATCTCGTGTATTCTGTATCGATCCTAATAAAAAAATATTTCATCGGTTTAAAATAACTCAGGTAAGACCAGCTTTAATTGCTGCGGCTGAGAAACTTAATCAACAAGAGTTTAAGGCACGAAGTCAAGGAACTGAGGGATTACGCGAAGTTGGTCGATATTGGTATCAACTTGCTTATCCAAATAGTAATCTTTCGCCAGAAGCGCAATCTATATACACCAACTTGCGCAATTTTGTAACCGTTTAACTAGATGGCGAAGTCACAGGATTCGTCAATCCCAGTCAATGGCTGGATGGGCGGATGTTCAAATAGAAAAAAAGGAGGAAAAAATGAGCGATCATAAGCACGAACAAGCAGATATAAATGAGTTAACTAAACTTACCCCATTTGGTCTTGATGTTTATAAAACTCGCGGAAAGTTTAAAAGCGGCGGTATTTTTGTTGAAACTCATGTTTTAGAGTCAGCAAAACCACTGCAACCTTGGTCTATTCAGGCAGATAACGAGTCGGATTCGGTGAGGTCAGCTAATCTTTAATCCTGACGAGTCTGATAATACTATTGTAGGGAATTATAATTGAATTAATAAACTATAATTCCCTTTTAACCTTTTTTATTTATGGTAATTTTTGATAAAATCACCAAACTCTCTCTGCTCCAACTTTGTCATTAGACTACGAGGTTATCTTAGCCGTCATAATCATTTTTCTCTTGCGCCATTTTTCCGCACTTCCCTTAACAGCTTCTATTTCCTCAAAATCTACCCGCATCACAGCCATTTCAAATTCCACTCCCAAAACTGTGCTAACTTCCAGGATTTCTACAAAACTGGCACATTGATAATCTGTATCCTCATACTCCTTAACTCGCTCTTCTTCAATTCCTAGTATCTCAGCTAGTTTTTCCTGACTAATTTTGGCGGCTATTCTAGCTTTAATTAAAGCATCTGGTATCTTATTTAAACTGTCAATCTTAATTGAAATAGACTGGCTTTTGTCACACTTAATCAGTCTTTCGTATTCAGCTATTTCTGATTTTAATTCGTCAACTTGACTTTGATATGAGTCTCTATCTGCTTTTAATTGGGTGATAGCCAGTTCCAATCCATCTATCATCCGCCGCCTCGTAGCAGTAGTACCAAATCTATCATTAAACTCCTCCCATTCGCAATAATGAATCCCTGGTGGTAAATTACCGTTTTCATCAAATTCTGGAATCACTTCCTCACACCCACGCCACAAATTGATTGTCCAACTATTAACCCTATCACAATTATTCTTATAACTCAAACACGCTTCTTTTGGGTAAAATCTCAACAATTTATGACTGATCCCGCCACACTATTAGTAGAGTGAAGGGTGCGTTAGCAGAGCATAACGCACTACAGATAAAGGCTTTGTGTAAGTCCCGCAATTGTCATCAACCAAAGAAGAAAATGGTAGGATAACTTAGGCCTGCGTGGACTAGTCAAAATCCACCCATTTCTCCATCCCCCCATCTCCAGAAACCATCGGAAACTTCTGCCGCGCTCCACTAGTCCAAACCAAACAAGGAGTTATTATTCATGAATCGCCTGCCCACTCAGAATCCAGTAGCTAATAAATCGATAGTATGGACAATTTCTCTGGTTTCAGCATCCTTGTTTATACCTTGGATGTTAGCTCAATCATTGCCTGAGCGATCGCAACCTGTCTCTTCTTC